>NZ_CP166871.1:304767-609534 GCF_041379045.1 Thalassotalea ponticola | reverse complement strand
TCAACGCCAACAATCAGCTACAGCCTTTGGCCGCGTTAACGCGTGGAGATATCGATATCGCCTTGGTTTGCAGTGATCAACAAACACTGCGAGTTGACGATAAGCTGTACCAATCAGTCTGCGTTTTACAAGATGAACTGGTGGTTTGTTTAAGTAACCACAACCCGCTCATTAACAAAGACTACTTGGATATCGATGACTTTAAACAAGCCACCTATATCACCAATTCAACGGTGCCCGAAAAACACCGAGAGTACGAGTTGTTTTTCAAGCCCAACAATATTATCCCAAAAAAAGTATTACAAGTGGGTTTTAACGATGCCATCATTGAGCTGATCAATGTCAATTTAGGCATCTCTATTATGTCCAAATATCTAGTTGAACCGTATCGACAAACTCATCAAATAGGCACAGCCAAAGTAAAACAAGACGGGTTAAATGTTTATTGGCACTTGGTTTGTGCCAAGCAGCCGCAGATCCAAGCGCCAGCAAATTTATTAGCGGATGCGTTAACGGCTTACGGCGCAGAAATTACGTCACCATCATCTGTTCAATAACGGCCTGACACAATGGGCTATTAACATTACCAAGCTCCATAACGACATTAAAGTGATTGCGATCGGCTATGACCATACTCGCCGTGTTCAAGCGCGCCGCCATATCGTCACTTTGCCGCTTGAATTCGGCGGTTTCATTATCGCCGTAAGCGATTATAACTGGGCATTGATTAGGGAGAGGTAAGTGCATTGGGCTGAGCGTATCTATTTCATCGGCAGTTAAATGTAACGGCTCATTGATATAGGTTTGTGCTATTGGCTCTAAATCGTAAATACCACTAACCGCACACACCCCTCGAATCACTTGTTGCTCTTCTAAGCCGTATTGTTGCCAATTGGTTTGCGCCATTAGCATGGCCAAGTGTGCGCCAGCAGAACTGCCACTGATATATATTTGCTGACGATCATAGCCAAAGCGTTCGGCGTGTTGATAAAGCCACACAATCGCCTTGCGGTTTTGCTCAACTATCGCCGACAAACTCACTTTGGGCGCTAAACTGTAGTTTATCACCGCAAAGTGACACCCTAGCTGTTGAAACGCATTGGCGGCAAATGCACTGTCTTGTTTGCCGAGCTGTTGCCAATAACCACCGTGAATATATACCTGCAATTTGCCACTTGGCTTGGCTGTGGGTAAATACAAATCAAGGCGCTCATCTTCGTCACTGCCGTAAGCAACGTTGGCCTCGATACGCCCTTGCTGTTGTGCCCATAGCAGTGCCTGCTCACTGCTTTTGCGATAATCCTGCAAAAACACATTTATGTCATCGATACAGCTACTGGGTGAATATTGTTGTGCTAACTGTTGGCTAGTGAATTGGCGATAGCCCATACATTGGTTCCTAAAAACGAAAAAACAACGCGTCAATTACTCCACTATACGATGATGCCGGCCACAACATAAATTGAATAAAGTTTAGTTAAAGATAAATTATTTGAATAAAAATACATTCATGTAATTTATCAAAACACCAATTTTTCGGAAATTTTGTTATTAATTAAAACGCGCTACAGTGACTACACAGACACTTTAAACAGCCTTGTTATGGAAAATCCGTATATTCTACCTGAACAAACACCCTGCTATGTTGATGGGGAATTTATTTATACAGACCAATACGTTAGCAACACCAACCCGGTTAATGGGCAAAACCTAGGTCAGCTGTGCGAAGCCAACCAAGCACTTATCGAACAAGCAGTCACTGCCGCCCGATATGCTCAAAACCACACGTGGGGCAAAATGACGAGCCAACAGCGCTGTCAACTGTTGCATCAAGTAGCAGATAAAATCGCCGAGAACGAACAGGCATTTATCCAAGCTGAAATGGCTGATACCGGGAAATCATTGCAGCAATTAACGCAAATCGACATTCCCCGTGGCACGGCAAACTTTCGCATTTTTGCCGATATGGTGAAATCTTACGCTGGTGAGAGTTTCATTACCGAACAAACCAATGGCGATAAGGCTCTCAATTACACCATTCACAAGCCGCTAGGTGTGGTTGCTATTATTTCTCCTTGGAATTTGCCTCTGTTGTTAGCGACGTGGAAAATCGCACCAGCCTTGGCCTGTGGTAACTCAGTAATCGTCAAACCATCGGAAGAAACCTCGTCAACCATGTACTTACTCGCCCAAATTATGGATGAAGTTGGTATTCCAAAGGGCGCATTTAACCTATTACTGGGCCGAGGTGAGGTGGTTGGTGACCCGCTCACTCGTCATCCTGGGATCGATGCTATCACCTTTACTGGCGCGACCAAAACCGGCTCACAAATCATGAAAAATGCGGCAGCCAACGTAAAACCGGTCTCATTTGAGCTCGGTGGCAAAAATTCTGCGATCGTTTTTGCCGACGCCGATTTGGAAAAAGCCCTTAACGGCGTCACTCGTTCGAGTTTTACCAACTGTGGCCAAGTGTGTTTATGCACCGAAAAAGTCTATGTACATCGCTCTATTTTCGACGCATTTGTCGAGGGCTTAAAGCAGCGAGCTGAAAGCCTAACCATTGGCTACCCGACGGATCCCGATGTTTTTATGGGGCCATTGGTTTCAAAGCAGCACCGCGATAAGGTGCTCTCGTACTTTCAACTTGCCAGTCAGGAAGGCGCGCAGTTTATCACTGGCGGAAGCATTCCCGTGTTCAACGACGATCGCGATAACGGCTTTTTCATCCAACCGACTATCATCACCGGCCTCGATGATGATGCGCGTACCAATCAAGAAGAAATATTTGGTCCAATTTGTCACCTCAGTGTATTTGATGACGAAGACGAAGTCATCGCTCGGGTTAACAATACCCGCTACGGCTTAGCAGCCTCTATTTGGACTGACAACCTAACTAGGGCACATCGCACTGCAGCGCAAATAGATGTGGGCATGGTATGGGTAAACACTTGGTTTTTACGCGATTTACGCACGCCATTTGGCGGCTGCAAATTATCGGGTATCGGCCGCGAAGGCGGTCAACACTCACTGAGCTTTTACAGTCAAACAAGCAATATTTGTATTCAAATAGACAATTAACAAAAGAGAATAGGTTATGACAACACAAGCCAAAGTCGTCGCCGGAAAAGCGTCACCCAGGGGCAAATTTCCCCATTTAAAGCGCGCAGGCGATTTTATCTTTGTCTCGGGCACGTCGTCGCGTTTACCCGACAATACCTTCGCCGGTGTTGAAGTCGACGAGATGGGGGCGACACAATTAGATATTCGCCAACAAACCAAAGCGGTTATCAATAATATCGCCGATATTCTTGGCTCTGTTGATGCGACACTGGATGACTTAGTGGAGATAAATACGTTTTTAGTCAATATGAACGACTTCGCAGGTTATAACGAAGTGTACGGACAATACTTCGATTACGACGGTCCCGTGCGCACTACCGTTGCTGTGCACCAATTACCACACCCGCATTTGTTGATTGAATGCAAAGCCGTAGCCTACAAACCGATCAAATGAGGCACTTATGACATCGTTAACCGCATTTAACTTTCACGCGTGGATTGAAGAGCACAAACACCTGCTAAAGCCGCCGGTTGGCAACGTGCAAGTTTGGCCAAATACCGACATGATGGTAACCGTTGTCGGAGGTCCCAATCAACGCACAGATTTTCACGATGACCCTGTTGAAGAGTTTTTTTATCAGCTCAAAGGAGACATGGTGTTAAAAGTCATCGAAGACGGGCAAATCAAAGACGTGGTCATTCGCGAAGGTGATGTGTTCTTTTTACCAAAACACGTGCGTCACTCCCCCCAGCGCCCACAGGAGGGAAGTATCGGCCTCGTCATTGAACCCAAGCGCCCCGATGGCATGAAAGACGGTTTTGAATGGTACTGCTTTGGTTGCAGCGCGTTAGTGCACCGCACCGAGGTAAGCTTGACTTCAATTGTCGATGACCTACCAAAGGTGTATCAAGCCTTTTACAACGACGAAACCGCACGAACCTGTCCTCAGTGCGGTGAGATGCATCCGGGCAAACAACCGCCCGCGGGTTGGGTCACTATCCCGGATACTGACTCTGTTAATTCAAACACCTCTTCGAGCAAGGGCTAAGCTATGGCTATCGTTGATATTCACTCGCACTTTTTCCCTAAGTCTTGGCCTGATTTACACGCAAAATTTGGCGGTGATTGGCCATGGCTCAAACACCAAGAACACGGTAAAGCTATGGTAATGAAGGGGCAACTGGCATTTCGGCCGATTTACTCAGCGTGTTGGGACCCTGCAGTGCGCCTTGAAGAAATGGACCGAGATGGGGTTAGTAAACAGATCATTTCAGCCACGCCAATTTTATTCGCCTACGACAAACCCGCTGAACAAGCATTGTATTGTGCACAGTTGTTTAACGATGCGGCCATCGAAATATGCTCGCATAACCCCAGTCGGTTATTCGCCCTATCGCAAGTTCCCCTGCAAGATATTGATTTGGCATGTAAAGAGGCCTCTCGGGCAAAAAGTATTGGTCATGTTGGTGTTCAAATTGGCAATCACGTTGGTTTGAAAAACATGGATGATGAAGGAGTACTTACCTTCTTACAGCACTGTGCCAATGAGAACATTAGTGTCTTTGTACATCCTTGGGACATGATGGCCAGTGAACGTACCAAAGATTATATGATGGGCTGGACGGTCGGAATGCCCGCCGAAACTCAATTGTCGATAGTGTCGTTGATTTTGGGTGGTGGTTTTGATCGCTTGTCGACTGACTTAAAAATTTGTTTTGCTCACGGCGGGGGCTCGTTTGCCTTTTTATTAGGTCGCCTTGATAACGCATGGCATCACCGAGATATTGCTCGTGGCAAGGCACAAAAACCACCGAGTGCCTACTTAGACCGATTTTACCTCGACAGCGCGGTATTTGATCACGACGCGTTAGATCTACTAGTGAAAAAAATGGGTACCGACCGATTGATGTTTGGCAGCGATTACCCCTTTCCGCTTGGCGAGCAACGGATGGGCCAATTAGTCAAAACCGCCGTCAACCTAAACGAACAGCAAAAGCAACAAATTTTGGCGACCAACGCTGAACAGTTCTTTCAAATTTAACCTTCAACCCTAAGTGGGGTTTGTCGTACAGATTTTGGGTTAGTTAACAGGGATTTAATCGAAGTGATAGATTGCACGAAAGCTCACAAAATCGCTGTAAAAACACATAGCAAAGTTCTACAGCCCCTAACGATAAGTATTTTATTATGTTACATGAATTAGCAATTAAATTAGATAACGCGGCACTCAACGCCGACAGCATTGAGCAACTGTCTGCTCAGACTCCTCTGTCATTAACCGATGCCTATCGCGTACAGGCGTTGAGTATTGAACAACGCCTTGCCCGAGGCGAGCAATTAGTGGGGTATAAAATGGGTTTTACCTCACGCGCTAAAATGGAGCAAATGGGGGTTGATGATCTGATTTTTGGCCGATTAACTGATGCGATGATCGTTGAGCAAGGTCAGTGTATTACTCTCAACGAATACGTTCACCCTCGCGCAGAGCCCGAAATCGCATTCAAGTTAAAGGCGCCATTATCAGGGGTGGTAACCAAGCAACAGGCCCTCGATGCAATTGAAGCTATCGCCCCAGCAATTGAAATTATTGATTCTCGCTATCGCAATTTTAAATTTTCGCTGGCGGATGTCATTGCCGACAATTGCTCAAGTAGTGGTTTTATCATTGGCCAATGGCGCGATGCCAAGACCGACATAAGTCAATTGCAAATGGATTTATTGATTGATGGCAAAGTGTGCGAAAGCGGTGACAGCCGCGCGATCTTAGATCACCCGTTAAACTCTCTTATTGAAGCTGCTCGCTGTATTGGCGAATTCGGTGAAGAGCTAAAGCCTGGACAAATTATTTTGGCCGGCGCAGCGACGGCTGCGGTGGCGTTGCAACCCGGGACGCATGTGAGTGTCGAGGTTGAAACGCTGGGTAGCTGTGGCTTTTACACCGGTTTCGATATGAACTTTGAAAACAGCGCACAATACGCGCAAAACATGGATGCTAACGACCCCTTAGCCAGTTATCGGGATCAATTTCACCAGCCTCAAATTAATGACAAACCGGTTCTGTATTTTACCGGAAACTCCCTCGGCCTAGCGCCAAAGGCGGCGAAAGAGTATGTCAACGAAGAGCTTGACCAATGGGCTAAATGGGGTGTTGAAGGTCACTTTCACGCAAAAAATCCATGGGTTAGTTACCATGAACTACTAACACCGCAATCGGCACATATCGTCGGCGCAAACGAGTCTGAAGTTGTATGCATGGGCTCGTTAACCAATAACCTCCACCTGCTCTTTGTGTCGTTCTATCAACCGACTGCACAGCGTTTTAAAATAATCGCTGAAGCGAAAATGTTTCCCTCCGATCGGTATCTATTAGAAACACAGGTACGCCATCACGGCTTTGATCCCGATACGGCCATCATTGAAGTGGCGCCACGCAAAGGTAAGCATTTGATCGAAGAGCAAGACATTATTGACACCATAAAACAACACGGTGACGAAGTCGCGTTGGTCTTTTTTGGTGGGGTGAACTACTTTACTGGGCAAGTCTTTGATATGCAGAAAATTACTCATGCTGCACATCAAGTGGGAGCCTATGCCGGTTTCGATTTAGCACACGCTGCTGGCAATATTGAGTTGCACTTACACGACTGGCAAGTCGACTTCGCCGCCTGGTGCACCTATAAATATTTAAATGCCAGCCCTGGTAATACCGCTGCGTTGTTTGTGCATGAAAGACACGGCAACAACACTTCGATAAATCGGTTTGGCGGTTGGTGGGGACACGACAAACAACGACGCTTTTTGATGGAGCCAAGCTTTCAACCGATGCAAGGAGCCGAAGGCTGGCAATTGAGCAACGCGCCAGTTATGGGTATGGCAATACTAAAAGCTTCCTTAGATATGTTTGACCAAGTCGGTATGCCGGCGCTGCGCAATAAGAGTTTAAAACTCACCAGTTACTTAGAATTTGTTTTTAACGATATCGTTAGCCAATTTGACACTGTGGCGCTTGAAATCATCACACCGACGGATATTAATAAGCGAGGTTGTCAGCTGTCGGTAAAATTAGTGGGGACCGATAAGACCTTTTTTGATGCGTTAACCAACCAAGGCGTTATTTGTGATTTTCGCGAGCCCGATGTGATTCGTTTATCACCAACGCCACTTTACAATAGCTTTTCTGATATTTACCAATTTGGTCAAGTACTTAAAGAGCTTTTACTGTCGTGGCAAGAGAACGAGGGTAACTATCATGGCTAAAATGGATAAACCTCGGATTGCGATAGCCGGCGCCGGCCCTGTCGGTAGTTTATTAGCCGTGATGTTGGCGCGAAAAGGTTACCCAATTGATCTATTTGAGTCACGCCCCGACTCGCGACAAACCAATATTTATCAAGGCAAGTCGATTAACCTAGCCTTGTCCGATCGAGGTTGGCTGGCGCTGCAATCGGTAGGTATAGACGAACAGGTGCGCGAGCAAGCTATCGCCATGTATTGTCGCATTATGCACGACAAGCAGGGCAACTTAACCGAGTTTCCTTACGGTAAAGAAAATCAAGCGATTTGGTCTGTCTCCCGTGCCGGTATCAACCAACAATTACTCGATATTGCCGAGCAACAAGACAATGTGTCAATACACTTTGAACACCACCTGAGCGACGTTGATTTTGATACAATGCACAGTACGTATCGCCATCAACAGCAGCCAAAACACTATCAAAGTGAATTGCTGTTTGGTGCTGACGGCGCATTTTCTAAAGTTCGTCGTTTAGCGCAAGAGTTACCCGGTAAACGGATTAGCTATTCACTCGAATATATGCCAACCAGCTATATGGAGTTTACCATTAACGCCAGTGAAGACGGGCGTCATAGAATGGAAAAACACGCCCTGCACATCTGGCCTCGCGGCAAGTTTATGCTGATCGCCCTACCCAATCCAGATGGTTCTTTTACTTGTACGTTGTTCCTTGACCATCAAGGTGAATTGAGTTTTGAATCGCTCGATAACGAAGAAAAAGTCAGCGCATTTTTTAACGAGAACTTTGCCGATGCGATGGATTTACTCGAAGATCCGGTTCAGCAATTTTTAGCCAAACGCCCGTCTAGTTTGTGTCTGGTACACATTTTCCCTTGGGTGTTTAATAATACCGTGGCATTAATTGGTGATGCCGCCCATGCCATGGTTCCGTTTTATGGACAAGGCATGAACTGCGGATTCGAAGATTGTCGCATACTCAATCAGTTAGAACATCAATACAACGGAGATTGGCAACAAATTTTGCCCGCTTACCAACACGCCCGTAAAGCCAATGGTGATGCCATCATTGAGCTTGCCAAAAGAAATTTTTACGAAATGAGTGAGTTATCAGCTGATGCCACATTTTTACTGCGTAAAAAAATTGAAGCGGCCTTTAACCAACGCCATCCTGAACTTTGGACCCCCTTGTACTCTATGGTCACCTTCTCGCCACACATACCGTACAGTGAGGCCTTGCGAGTTGGTGACATACAACAGCAAATCATGGATCAGATCATGCAAATCGAGAATATCGAACAATGCTGGCAAGAACCTCATGTTTATGAAAAACTACATCAATTAGCAGTGGCAAAACTGGAGATAGAATAATGCCTTGCCCTTACCATAATAACAATAAACGCGATCTCGAAGAGGGTATTCATAGCGACTTTAGCACTGATATGTCTTATGCGGACTACTTGTGTTTAGAGCAGGTTCTCAATGCGCAAAAGCCGTTAACCAATGAACATGATGAAATGCTATTTATTACCATTCATCAGGCCAGCGAATTATGGATAAAGCTCGCTGGTTATGAAATATCAAGCGCGATAAACAGTTTGAATAATGGAGATTTTGGCCAAGCGTTTAAAGTAATCGCCCGGGTAAAACAAATCTTTGTTCAGTTAACCCAATCATGGGGCGTGCTATCCACACTAACACCGGTCGATTACTTAAAGTTTCGCGATGCGCTTGGTCGCTCATCGGGGTTCCAATCATACGGTTATCGCAAGCTTGAGTTTTTACTGGGCAATAAGAATATCGATATGCTTAAAGTCCATAAAAGTAACGAGCAAGCTTATCAAGAGCTCAGCCAGATATGTGCAGAGCCAAGTTTATACGACCACGCCATTAAAGCTTTAGCTACTGCGGGTTTCAATATTGACCAACAATGCTTAGAGCGCGACTTTAACCAACCCTATAAAGCCAATGAATCCGTGTTGGAGGCGTGGCTAGGTGTCTATCATCACAGTGAAGAATACTTTGAGCTATACGAACTGGCGGAAAAGCTAATGGATATTGAAGATGCCTTTCAAAACTGGCGATTCAAACACATGTATACGGTTCAACGCATCATTGGCAATAAACAAGGAACCGGTGGTTCCTCAGGTGTCGGATTCTTGAAAAAAGCACTCGATATCAGTTTCTTTCCTGAGCTATTAGAATTAAGAACACGACTATAACGTTGTATTGATACTGTTTGTATGATGGTGCCGTGCGCAAGACGATTAGCCAATCCATTCGATGTCACGGCGTTTGTTAAATAACAAGTATTAAACCTCATGTCCGCAATGCACACGCGGCTTTGCCTACTAAGGTATAAATCTGTAATAATCTTGCGCGTATCAAAGCACTCTTAGCCCAATTTAAAGCTATCCTTTTGCTAATTCATTGTGATAAAGCCTTCTTGTTTGACAAACTGAGGCTATAGTTAACCGAGAGTTACGACTTATTATTCGAGGTTAAAGGCATATGAATCACCCTATTATTACCGACCTTCAACAGCGCTATACAGCAAAGCGTTACGATAGCAGTAAACGCATAAGTCACGATAAACTCGACATCATATACGAAGCCTTGCGTTTATCCGCATCATCGATAAACTCCCAGCCTTGGAAGTTTATTGTGATTGAAAGTGATGCTGCGAAACAACGCATGGACTCAACGTTTGCCAATATGTTTCAGTTCAACCAACCTCATATCATGGCAGCCTCACATATCATTTTATTTGCACACAATCCCAAATACAGTCGCGATGACTTTGCCAAAGTTATCGACAAAGGTATTGCTGATGGTCGCACCGCAAAAACTGACCGCGACGCAGCATTTGCAGCCTTTGCATTTGTAGAACTAAACACCGACAGCCACGGTTTTAACTCTGAGTGGACCAAAGCACAAACCTACATTGCACTGGGGAATTGCTTACACACCTTGGCTAGATTAAAGATTGATTCAACGACGATGGAAGGCATCGACAGCGCGTTAATTGGTGAAGTGTTTGCTGACGAACTCGACGGTTATGTTTGCAACGTGGCGTTGGCAATCGGTTATCACCACCCAACCGAAGATTATAATGCCACGCTTCCTAAATCGCGTTTAGACATAGATTCGGTGATCACCATTATATAGTGCATAACGCCCCCGGTTGGATTTCAACTGAGGCTTGTTGTGGTTGTCGATGACTGGCTCTAGGAGTGCTCTACGCTAATGTTACTTATTAAGGTAACCAGCATGCTGTTCTTAAGCGCATCCGCTTGTTCAAGTCGACGTCAATTCGTCGGTTGCGACCTGGTTTTACAACTAAGACAGCCAGTATTCTCCTTTTGCCCAGCTCTTAAAGTCACTTAACTTCCTTTTGCTTACTGGTACTTCTGTATCATTTGACATGGTGACTTTGCCTAATCGCCCCATTTGCCGAAATTTTCTGATGTGGGCTTTACTGACCCAGTACGAACGGTGACACATGAACCCTGTATCACTCGGTAACAAGGTACTTGCTTCTCGTAGGCTAAACAACACCATGCACTCACCGAGTACGGTAACGACTTTTAAATAATGGAGCTCTGCTTCAATATATATAATGTCGTTGCCAATACTGGCCGGCATAAGTTCAAAAAGAGCGTTTGCTTTAGGCTCGGTACGAACAGTAACAGGCTCAATGCTTGGTTTTTGTTTTTCCCGTCTACTTTCGCCTACATCAGTAACCGCGTCAGTTGACTTGTAAAGTTTATAGCCTAATAACCACGGTGTATTCAAAGCCATCCAAATTAAAGCTGTGGGCGGTGCGTAGCCCATGAATTCATCAAATAATTCAGTGGTAACGTCCTTAGGTATGGTTTCACCCGCAAGGTATATATCGATGGCTAGCCCCACAGGAGAGTAGACTGCACTGCCAATTAAAGCAGATATAAGCAGCTTAACCCAACTATTTCTGAATTGGTCTAACAGACGAGCTTGCAATAAAACATGGACGATAAGCACGGTAAATATCACCCCGACTGTTTGCAATTGCCATATTAGAACTGTCAACAAAAATGGTTGTTGATAGTTGTCTCTCAACAGCCAAGCAATAACAAATCCTAGGCAAGAAGACGCTATAAGAAAGTAGTTTCTTGTTCGAATATCAGTTAACGAAAACGAAAAATTCAATTAAATAGTCCCGCTCATTCATTTATCTGTAGCCCTTTAATTTAAAGACCTGTCCCGTTGGTTCAATACGAGTCCCGCTGGTACATTAAACCAATTTTGAACAATCAATCGAGTCAGTAACAACGTAAACCTTATTAAAACCGATAAAGCAAGTTTACTTTATCTATTACTCTAACCATAAAATTAAGGTTTAACTTATGTATAAATATGCAATTTTAGCTCTCACTCTCTCTACCTCACAAGCCATGGCCGAAGTGTCGAACACTGGTAAGGTGTATGCCGAACTTGATGCACTATATTTCTCTTCTCCAGGCGACTTTGATGGTGAGCAAACAATGGGATTAACGCTTGGCTATTCTTTGTCAGAACGCCACTCGTTAGAAGCTGAGCTTCAAGTTAATGGCTTAGACTCACAAAAGTACGGGTTTGAAGCTGACGCTGATTTGATCACGTATCTATTGGGATATCGATATAATTTCAAAAGTGATGGTAAGTTAACATACTTTGCGGGTTTTGGAGTGGGTTATAGCCAAGCTGAATATTTTATTGATTCTGAAAACACGGTTGAACAAAATGTAACGATTGGGTTTGCTCGTGTTGGCCTAGATTATGATTTTAGTGCGAATGCTTATCTATCAGCAGAGTTAAGGTATCAACACATTCCGGATCTCGATAAAAATCAACTTAACTATGACATTGGTGGCGTGCCAGTGGTGGGGATTAGCTTTGGGTATAGGTTTTAGTGCCTGTTAAACGATACAGTTGAGTAGCACATCACTCAGCCTATTATGGAGTGATGTGCTACTCAATCGACGTGTCGTATACTCGAACGACGACAAACTACGAGCTAGAGCTCCCTTTGTTAACATGCGCTGTTATTATTGACGATCAATCGCTTTTTTAGCTTTTTCAATCCGCTCTTTAAAATGCGGATGGGTACTAAAATATTTCAGCATGTCAGGCTCTGCCCCTGCTGCTTGCTCGAGTTCAGTCATGACCACAATAAAGTCTTCTACCGATAAACCTAACTCCGCCATTTTAGCTAACGCATAGTCATCGGCTTCACTTTCTAGCGTTCGAGAAAAATTATTTTGTAATAAGGTTATCGAGCTTGCAGATAAAAGCTCTGCCATGCCCTGTAAATCACCCAAAAAATAATTAAGCATTAAGCTGGTAGTTATTGTTTCGGCTATGCCTTGCAGGCCATGTTGATATTCCACATGAGCAATTTCATGTAAAAAAATCGCATTTATTACTTCAGGATTGTCGACAAACATTTGATAAAGATCATCGGTAATTACTACGGCACCTCCTGGTAAAGCGAAAGCGTTAGCACCATATAAGTCTGATTTGTTAAATAACAGACGATACTTGTCGTGTGACAGCTGTAACTTTGCAAGTAACTGCTCGAACTGATGCAACAATTGCGTTTTCTGCTCTGTGGTTAAATTGGAGTCAGTAACAAAATGTTCTTGCATGATTTGCAAGGTCTGATCTTCCACATGTTGCGATACGGAATAAGGTAGTACCGACACTAGTGATTTAGCCACTGCTGGTACTAGGTGTTCTACATAAGCGTAAAATAATAACGGCACCATCAACACACAGACCAACCAAAAACTAGGTGAGCGTTCAAACCAATGTAGCCAAGGCTTATTAGGATGGTGATAGGAGCGAAGGCGTTGTTCAAATTCAGCTTCATTTCGAAATTCAATGGTGCCGAGGTCAGGAATGACGATCTGAGTAGGCAAGTTAGCCAATTTTGCTGATAGATTGAACTCAGCATAAGTGTATAACCGTGCTCCATCGAATGCAGGGCTATGAATGACAATACCCTGAGGTTGAAGGTACAAAGTGACCAACTGGCAGCTATCACTGCCAGCTTGGTAAAAGTTAGCAAATATTTGCATATTATGACTTACGTTAAGGCTACATCTACATCAAAGACATTCGCTATTTCATCTGTGGTTGCCGACGGACTTTGTTCAAGATCATCGAATACCAGTTGACGACGCTTATCGAGATAAATATCTGTGCGATTTACGTTGTATCGTATACTGCGAATCCGTGTCCAAGGATAAGCCAAGCCAAAAGTAAAGATTAATGCTAACAAGTTGGTTAGTTGAAGAAACGCTAAACTTGAGAAAGTAAAGTGCGAATCAAATTTAGCTACCCCGTCAATTTTGCTCGATGCAAAGATATGGTTGCGAATCATTGCTTTATAAAAAGCCTGAATAAAGGTAAAGAAAATAATGTAAACGGCAAAAATAACAAAAGTCATAACACCAGATAGAGCGGCTTGGTCTGCCATCATCTCTGGATTAAGTCCGAACATAGCTAATGCAACAAAGAAAACAATACCTACACCTAAAGCGATAAACAGGGTAAGTAATGATGCTTCATAATAAGTGCCGGTAGATAAGTTAGTATCAAATTGCTTGTTACCGTACTTAGTATTACTCACAATAAATTGGTCAATCCGCTTAAACGCCCAAGGCAATAACAAATACAAGGTAAATACCGATAGCACTGGCAGCAGGATAAAGTTAATTGCCGCTTGTCCATAACGGCCAGTAAAGTCAAAGCGCACATTTCGATAACTGCTCATACGCATCTTAAAGCGCATACTCGAGCAAATCAAAAATGGCGTAAGAAATAAAAAACCTAAACCTAGAAGCACGCCGCCAACGGGCGACACTGTTGAAACAATCCAATATAAAGCAAAAATAGCAACGGCAATCAAACGACCTTTTAAAATTTGCCAAGGTGTTGCCAAATAATCAAAGCGATGGCCATCGACTTCGGTGTTGCCATGAATATAGCGATTGGTTCTGACTTTAGCCCAAGCTGAATAAATGCCTAGAGTGACAATGGTTAGTAAAACATTGACTATCCAAATACCAAAAAACTCGACGGCGTTGCCGTGAAAGCTAAAATTTGATTTGGTAAAGGTTGGCTCAAGGTTTTCCGTGTTATTCTGTTCGATATCCATAATGTGTCCTTAAGTACGCGCTGATGCCATTAACCTTCATTGAAGCTTTCAAGTTAATGGCGCAATATTTGAGTTTAGGTATCTAACACACCTGTACACACTTTAACCAATGCAGTTATACTTTCCAAGCCAAAAAAGCCAATAACCTATTAATAAAAAAGAAAATAATTTATTTTTGTGTTTTATCTTTGTTCACCACCGCAATCATCGACGGTTTATGGGGTTATTAATTACGTAAATCATTCACATTTAAAACTGACAATTTTTTTCGACAAATATAAAAAAAGACCTGTTAAAACAGGTCTTTAATATAAAAATCAACAAAATCTAAATTTGTTATATTTTAAAATGGGATATCGTCATCAAAATCCATTGATGGTTCTTGTGGATTCACTTTTGCTTGCTGATTTTGTTGACTGTTTTGCTGTTGTCCACCAAAACCGCCTTGGTTAGCTTGACCACCCTGTTGGTATCCGCCGCCGCCAAAGTTGCCTTGATTCGACTGACCACCTTGTTGATAACCACCTTGTTGCATCGCTGGCTTGCTGGCTGACTGCTGATTGAAGCCACCTTGCTGCTGATTAAAGCCACCTTGAGATTGCTGTGGTGCAAAACCTGCACCAGCACCTGCGGCATTACGCGAATCGAGCATTTGCATCTCGTTAGCACGAATTTCAGTAGTGTATTGATCCTGACCTTGTTGGTTCTGCCATTTACGAGTGCGTAAGCTGCCTTCAATATAAACTTTTGAGCCTTTTTTCAAGTACTCACCTGCAATTTCTGCTAGGCGACCATTAAACACAATACGGTGCCATTCAGTAAGCTCTTTTTGCTCACCTGTTTGCTTATCTTTCCAGCTTTCTGATGTCGCAACTGTTGCATTACAAACAGCGCCACCATTTGGGAAAAAACGCACCTCAGGATCCTGTCCTAAGTTACCAACAATTATTACTTTATTTACACCACGACTGGCCATGTGAAAAGTCCTGTTACTATTTATATTTGAACATTAAATAACTCGCCGTTGAGGTTTGAAAACGAGTTACGCTTGCGATACCGCGTTATCTATCTGTGATTTGAAATCGCATTCAAATTCAACTGAAGAAGCTCAGTTTAGCATCGAATATTTGTCAGGAAAAGCGTTTTTACAATGCTAATAAAGAATATTTGAAACGCCACTCAAACACCACAAAGGCTGACTACAACTCACTTTATTGTACGTCACCATGACGACTAGTTATCCCTTAGCATCTACAAAACACCGCGCTAAGATAACCATGAGCAACATAAAACAAAAGAGCTACTTGATACTCAAATAGCTCTTCTGTGTTCAATTATCACTATCGACTAGTCTATGCTGACGATATGCTAATTGTTACTTTTCTACTGGCAGCACCAGCATTTCATTTATTGTTAACTCTATACGTCTATTTCGCGCATGCGACTCTTCAGTATCACCAAGGTCAACGAGATCGTCTTCACCTAGGCCGATTGGCTTTATAACGCTCTTATCAATGCCAAACTGTTGATGCAAGGCTTCGGCGACTGACTGAGCTCGACGTTCTGACAAGGCTTGGTTATATGAGCGACTACCAGGTTCAGATGTATGACCATAAACCGCTAGTTTTTGTACGTTATAAGTTTCGATAAATTCGGCTAATGCTTTAATGCGTGGGTGATATGACTGATCGATCAACGCACTGTCATTGGCATAGAGAATCACCAGTTTAAACTGTTCTCTTCGCTCTTCCATTACAGTACAACCCACACTGTCAACCACATAGCGAATATCGCTGCCAGGGCATTGATCGTCGGGATCAAAGACACCGTCTTGATCGCTATCTTTAATTGGTTCGATAACAGGCGGTGGTGTCAGCACAGGCGCCTCATCGTCAACACCGAAGAAATAGCGAACCCCCACAGCCAGTTGCTGATTGGTATCGCGATTTAAGTGGAAATTACTGACAGCCACATATAACTGCCACTCTTGGTCCAGCTGATAATTGACTTCAGCACCGTAAAAAATATCCGTACCAGATATCTCACTGCTACCAACCTGAGTGCTAAATTCAGAGGTCGAGAACTTTCCTTGCCAATCAAAAATTCCCAGCTTTGCTGCGACGTCAATATTTTCGGTCAACGAATAGGAAGCCATTAAAGCGGCAAACAAACCTTTGCCCGATTCAGGATAGATATCTTCTGCGGTATCATAAAATACCTGTTGATCAGTGTACTCACCTTTAAACCGCAATTGACGATCACCTAAATCAAGATAACCGCCTTCTAGCGACCACAAGGAGTCAAACTTATAACCAGCAAAGGCTTTATAGCCAAAATCAGATTTATCAAAGCTGAGCGCGTCTGCGGTAATACCGTTAACATCATAGTATCGTTCGACATCTGACGAGCTCAGGTCTGTGTGATTGTAGTTAAACTCAGCGCCAACATACCAACCAATTGGCCTTTCGCACTGCTTTGTATTGTCAGCATCACTGCAATGAAACGTCTGTGCAGTAGCTGCCCCTGTAGCAGCAACACACATTAGTGTTGCTGCCATGATTTTATTTTTAGAGTTGAAAAGCATGACTTATCCTTTGCGCTTCAATTGCACAGTAAACCGAGATGACAAGGCAACGATATTGAGTAACAGTAACCAGAATAAGCTACCGCCTCCCGTCGTTACCGACTCTACTTTACTAACTGCAATCACATTGACCGTCCACTGACCTTCGGTGCGGTTGCCGTATTCGTCAACAATAACATAATTGATAACAACCTGACCGGAGAAGCCTTCTTCTGGAGTAAAGATAACCGTGCCATCTTCACTAAATGTGACGTCTGGGTGATCAACGTCGATTAAGCGCAGCTCATCACCGTCAGGATCGACCACACCGTCCAGTAAGTTTTCTTCAATTGTACCGCTTTGTTCAACGTCACTTGATTTCTCTGCAATGACCTTAGGTGCCTGATTATCAATAATTTCGATCTCAACAACCGCTAGGTCTGTACCACCATTATCATCGCTAATACCGTAATGAATGGTCACATTACCAACCAAGTTTTGCGGTGGCGTATAAATAATCTGATTATCAACCAACATCACCTCGCCAATGCTTGCGTCAATGGTCGTGATATACAGTAGATCCCCATCAGCATCACTGTCATTGGCAACCGCATCAATGGTCGCTTGCGTATTGATACTCATGGTCAGTTGATCATCATTGGCCACTGGTAGGGTATTATTGTTGATCATAATACTTACCCCGCCTGGGTCGACAATAATGCCATTGCTTATATCATCATCATCATTTACACCGCCATCTTCGATAATTTGTTGAACACACCAGTGGCCTTCTGTCAGACCTGGAGTCCAGACAGTTGAATCTGGCGCCGCATTCGGCGGAGGACAATAACCAGGTTCGCCTTGAGCTGACCATAAGCTGTTGCGACTGTCTTCGATAAAGAAGCCCCAGCCTGTATCTTCGCGATACTTGCGGTATACGGCATCTTTCGGTACCGGCTTACGCTGTGGAATCGCAATGGCAAACTGCATACCTTGCTCAGGCAGGCCGTAGGCTATGTAATCAAAGATACCGCCAATATTAATCGCTTCGCTATCTTCCTCTAGCTTGACATATTGATTGGCAACAAAGTCATTATCGGTAATCATCGCGCCACCAGCTTCGCCACCAAAGGTATACTTACCTTTGCGCAAACACACACCTGGCTGGCCTTCAATTAGATACGCATTGTGCACCTCGGCCTCTTCTTGCAACACGTTACATTCGGCAATGCGATCTAAGTAATCTGGCGTACCATCACCGTCGGAGTCTTTATAGCCTTCGAGATAGTCTGGGATCAAATCGCCATCGCTGTCTTTGTTTAAATCATCAAATGATTCAAGTGAGGTAACGACTTCAATGTATACAGTCTCTATATCGGCTAAGTTAGGTAAACCATTGTCGATAACCTCAAGTGCGATTTCATAAACACCCACAGGTAAATCAGCCGCATCGAACTGGTATTGAGTATCGTCAGTAGACAAGTTGTTCAACAGCTCACTTTGCGCCGTCCAAGTATACTGATGGATATCAAGTACATTTGGATCGTGTAGTTCGCTGCGCAATGTTACTACCCCACCTGATTGCGCAACGGTTAGGCGTTTGTCTCCTTGTTGCTCAACACTGATACGAATTTCTGGTGCGATATTACCATCAGTCAGAGTTAACGTGTGGACGTATTTCGCTCCCAAATTCGCTTCGCCAGCCAAGGTGATAATTACATCTCGGTTGTCATTTACCGCGTCATTGACAAACGTGTCTACAGGTATGTGAGCCGTGGTTCCTTGCTCAAACACCACTTGCCCGCTAACTAAGTTGTGATCATCTGCTGTTGCTTCACCGCTAACGGTGTAATCGATCACCAATGGATATTCCGGTGAAGGACCATTTAAGTGAACACTTACTGTCGCTGATTCGCCCTCTAGCACGGTTTGATCTTTTTGAATCGAAACAAGTGGCATAACGCAAACACGTTGTACTTCAGTACTCGTATTACCGTCAGCATCTGTTGCTTGCCAGTAGGCTTTATTGACACCCGCTGGATACAAGGCGGTACCGTCAATCAACGATACGGGTAATTCGTTGCCAAAGCGGTCAACAGCCGTTGCAATACCGAGATCAACGCGTGTATACAGTGCATCACTGTACACCATGTTAGCGCCACACAAGTCATCTGGTGTGGTTATAAACGGGCCGTCACTGCTCTCTAGATAAACCTCCACTTGCGCTTTTGCGGTATTGTTTTCGCTATCTTTGATGCTGTACTCAAGAAAGTAAACACCCGCGTGTTCTTCGCTCGGAGTAAACCAAAGCTCACCGTCTAATATTTCTACTTGCCCATTAGCCGTTGATGCGGCAACCAATTCCAATTGATCGTTTTCAGGATCTGAATCGTTTGCTAACACGTCTAAGGCAATAGACTCGCTTGACGTAAGAGTGAATTCATCATCGACAGCGACTGGTGGAAGATTTTCAACTTCAATCACACTAACATAAACAAACCCCATATCAGTGCCATCTTCTTGGCCATCTGAGATTTCGTAGGTAATGATATCTTCACCATAGAACGATGCATTAGGAGTGTAACTCAAGGTGCCATCGCTAAGCACCGTCACCGTGCCGTTGTCGGTTTTAGCGGTTAAGACAGACAAAGTATCTCCATCGGCATCGCTATCATTACCTAGAACATCAATCACATTCTCACTACTGCGTTGTAATACCTCGATATAGTCATCCATTGCTACCGGCGCGTCATTGACCGGTGTAATGTCTATGGTAACGGTTGCGATATTTGAGTCGTCTTCACCATCATTCGCTTTAAAGGTAAAAGAATCGCTACCATTAAAATCAGCGTCAGGCGTATACGTTAGCAATTCTGCTGAGCCTGTTAACGTACCATTTTGCGGTTGTGCAACAACGCTGTAGGTTAAGGTATCAGCATCGTCTAAATCTGATGCGGTTAATGTGATTTCAACGGCTTCATCTTCAAGTGTTTCAACACGTTGGCTATTTGCTTCTGGCGCATTATTTGGCAGAGCAATAAACTCGACAATCGCTTTGTTAGCAATAGCATTCGAATTAACTGTACCGCTAATATTTGCCGTGCCGGCATCGGTACTCGAAGTCAATGTTGCGGTATAGGTACCGTCGCCATTGTCGATAACGTTACTCAAGGTTCCGTTGTCTGTTACTAAAGTTACCTTATCGCCACCGGTCGTTAGTTTGTTGCCATTGGCATCAACTAGTTGAACAGTAATGATAGATGTTGATGTCCCATCGGCATCGATTTCAGCTACCGATACCGCAATGGTTGATTTCTCAGCCGATGCCGAGCCGACAACAAACGCCACTTCTGGCTTGGTTGTCATCGCTGCACCGTTGATGGTCGCAGTAATCGTTGCGGTGCCTACCTCAGTTGATGACGTTAACGTTGCCGTATACGTGCCATCGCCATTGTCGATAACGTTACTCAATGTGCCATTGTCAGTCACTAGAGTAACCTTATCGCCACCGCCAATCAGTTTATTGCCATTGGCATCAACTAGCTGCACGGTCACTGTCGACGTTGATTTACCATCGGCTGTGATCGACTCTTTGGATACGACGATGGTTGATTTATCCGCCGATGCTGCGCCGACAACAAATGCCACTTCTGGTTTGGTTGTCATCGCTGCACCGTTGATGGTCGCAGTAATCGTTGCTGTGCCTACCTCAGTTGATGAGGTTAACGTTGCCGTATACGTGCCATCGCCATTGTCGATAACGTTACTCAATGTGCCATTGTCAGTCACCAGAGTAACCTTATCGCCACCGCCAGTCAGTTTATTGCCATTAGCATCAACTAGCTGCACGGTCACTGTCGACGTTGATTTACCATCGGCTGTGATCGACTCTTTGGATACGACGATGGTTGATTTATCCGCCGATGCTGCGCCGATAACAAATGCCACTTCTGGTTTGGTTGTCATCGCTGCACCGTTGATGGTCGCAGTAATCGTTGCGGTGCCTACCTCAGTTGATGACGTTAACGTTGCGGTATACGTGCCATCGCCATTGTCGATAACGTTACTCAAGGCGCCCTTGTCGGTAGTTAGGATTACCTTATCGCCGCCGGTCGTTAGTTTATTTCCATTGGCATCAACTAGCTGCACGGTCACTGTCGACGTTGATTTACCATCGGCAGTGATCGACTCTTTGGATACGACGATGGTTGATTTATCCGCCGATGCTGCGCCGACAACAAACGCCACTTCTGGCTTGGTTGTCATCGCTGCACCGTTGATGGTCGCAGTAATCGTTGCTGTACCCACTTCAGTTGATGACGTTAACGTTGCGGTATACGTGCCATCGCCATTGTCGATAACATTACTCAAGGTGCCATTGTCGGTAGTTAGGATTACCTTATCGCCGCCGGTCGTTAGTTTATTGCCATTGGCATCAACTAGCTGCACAGTAACTGTCGACGTTGATTTACCATCGGCTGTGATCGACTCTTTGGATACAGCAATGGTTGATTTATCCGCCGATGCCGAGCCGACAACAAATGCCACTTCTGGTTTGGTTGTCATCGCTGCACCGTTGATGGTCGCAGTAATCGTTGCTGTGCCTACCTCAGTTGATGAGGTTAACGTTGCGGTATACGTGCCATCACCATTGTCGATAACGTTACTCAAGGCGCCCTTGTCGGTAGTTAGGATTACCTTATCGCCGCCGGTCGTTAGTTTATTGCCATTAGCATCAACTAGCTGCACGGTCACTGTCGACGTTGATTTACCATCGGCTGTGATCGACTCTTTGGATACGACGATGGTTGATTTATCCGCCGATGCTGCGCCGATAACAAATGCCACTTCTGGTTTGGTTGTCATCGCTGCACCGTTGATGGTCGCAGTAATCGTTGCGGTGCCTACCTCAGTTGATGAGGTTAACGTTGCCGTATACGTGCCATCGCCATTGTCGATAACATTACTCAAGGTGCCCTTGTCTGTAGTTAGGATTACCTTATCGCCGCCGGTCGTTAGTTTATTGCCATTGGCATCAACTAGTTGAACAGTAACTGTCGACGTTGATTTACCATCGGCTGTGATCGACTCTTTGGATACGACGATGGTTGATTTATCCGCCGATGCTGCGCCGATAACAAATGCCACTTCTGGTTTGGTTGTCATCGCTGCACCGTTGATGGTCGCAGTAATCGTTGCTGTGCCTACCTCAGTTGATGACGTTAACGTTGCCGTATACGTGCCATCGCCATTGTCAATAACGTTACTCAAGGTTCCGTTGTCCGTCACTAGAGTAACCTTATCGCCACCGGTCGTTAGTTTATTGCCATTGGCATCAACTAGCTGCACGGTCACTGTCGACGTTGATTTACCATCGGCTGTGATCGACTCTTTGGATACGACGATGGTTGATTTATCCGCTGAAGGAACAATGTCATTCACATTGATCGATACAGTGGCTACCTGGTCAGATAACAGACCTTGGCTATCTTTCGCCTTATACGTAAAGCTGTCTGCCCCCGTGTGGCCTTTGTTCGGTGTATACGTGGCTACAGAACCGTCTAACACTACCGAACCATTAACTGGCTGACTCACGATTTCAAACGTCACGTCCGCACCGTCTTCGGTATCAAAGCCGCTTAGCGTGATGTCAGATGTCGTATTTTCTTGAACGGTGATATTCGGTTTGTCATCCGCAATAGGTGCATCATTCACACCGTTAATCGTGATCGTCACAGTGCCTGTGGTCACGCCATCGGTAGACGTCACCGTGAACACATCCGTTAAGCTTTGACCTGATGTCAGCGCTTGGATTGCATCTTGTGCGTTGTCCGCTGAATACGACCATGAGCCATCAGCGTTTATGCTAAGCGAACCGTACGAGCCAGCAATTGTTTCAGCTTTAAATTGTGCTTCACCATCATCACCACCAGAGATCGCAATACTACCCGATGTGGTTAAGGTAGGCGCTGCATCTTCAGTAACTGACCCCGTTGCATTGGTGATGCTCGGCGCATCATCTGCACCGTTAATCGTGATCGTCACAGTGCCTGTGGTCACGCCATCGGCAGACGTCACCGTGAACACATCCGTTAAGCTTTGACCTGATGTCAGCGCTTGAATTGCATCTTGTGCGTTGTCCGCTGAATACGACCATGAACCATCAGCGTTTATGCTAAGCGAACCGTACGAGCCAGTTAATGTTTCAGCTTTAAATTGTGCTTCACCTTCATCACCACCAGAGATCGCGATGCTACCCGATGTGGTTAAAGTTGGCGCTGCATCTTCAGTTACCGAGCCCGTTGCATTGGTGATGCTCGGCGCATCATCTGCACCGTTAATCGTGATCGTCACAGTGCCTGTGGTCACACCATCGGCAGACGTCACTGTGAACACATCCGTTAAGCTTTGACCTGATGTCAGCGCTTGGATTGCATCTTGTGCGTTGTCCGCTGAATACGACCATGAGCCATCAGCGTTTATGCTAAGCGAGCCGTATGTGCCAGCAATTGTTTCAGCTTTAAATTGTGCTTCACCTTCATCACCACCAGAGATCGCGATGCTACCCGATGTGGTTAAGGTAGGCGCTGCATCTTCAGTTACCGACCCAGTTGCATTGGTGATGCTCGGCGCATCATCTGCACCGTTAATCGTGATCGTCACAGTACCTGTAGTCACACCATCGGCAGACGTCACCGTGAACACATCCGTTAAGCTTTGACCTGATGTCAGCGCTTGGATTGCATCTTGTGCGTTGTCCGCTGAATACGACCATGAACCATCTGTGTTAATTCTAAGTGAGCCGTATGTGCCAGAAATTGTTTCAGCTTTAAATTGTGCTTCACCATCATCACCACCAGAGATCGCGATACTACCCGATGTGGTTAAAGTAGGCGCTGCATCTTCAGTTACCGAGCCCGTTGCATTGGTGATGCTCGGCGCATCATCTGCACCGTTAATCGTGATCGTCACAGTGCCTGTGGTCACGCCATCGGCAGACGTCACCGTGAACACATCCGTTAAGCTTTGACCTGATGTCAGTGCTTGGATTGCATCTTGTGCGTTGTCCGCTGAATACGACCATGAACCATCAGCGCTTATGCTAAGTGAGCCGTATGTGCCAGCAATTGTTTCAGCTTTAAATTGTGCTTCACCTTCATCACCACCAGAGATCGCGATGCTACCCGATGTGGTTAAGGTAGGCGCTGCATCTTCAGTTACCGACCCAGTTGCATTGGTGATGCTCGGCGCATCATCTGCACCGTTAATCGTGATCGTCACAGTACCTGTAGTCACGCCATCAGCAGAAGTTACTTCGAACACATCCGTTAAGCTTTGACCTGATGTCAGCGCTTGGATTGCATCTTGTGCGTTGTCCGCTGAATACGACCATGAACCATCTGTGTTAATTCTAAGTGAGCCGTATGTGCCAGAAATTGTTTCAGCTTTAAATTGTGCTTCACCATCATCACCACCAGAGATCGCGATACTACCCGATGTGGTTAAAGTAGGCGCTGCATCTTCAGTTACCGAGCCCGTTGCATTGGTGATGCTCGGCGCATCGTCTGCACCGTTAATCGTGATCGTGACAGTACCTGTGGTCACCCCATCGGCAGACGTCACCGTGAACACATCCGTTAAGCTTTGACCTGATGTCAGCGCTTGGATTGCATCTTGTGCGTTGTCCGCTGAATACGACCATGAACCATCTGTGTTAATTCTAAGTGAGCCGTATGTGCCAGAAATTGTTTCAGCTTTAAATTGTGCTTCACCTTCATCACCACCAGAGATCGCGATGCTACCCGATGTGGTTAAGGTAGGCGCTGCATCTTCAGTTACCGAGCCCGTTGCATTGGTGATGCTCGGCGCATCATCTGCACCGTTAATCGTGATCGTCACAGTGCCTGTGGTCACGCCATCGGCAGACGTCACCGTGAACACATCCGTTAAGCTTTGACCTGATGTCAGTGCTTGGATTGCATCTTGTGCGTTGTCCGCTGAATACGACCATGAACCATCAGCGTTTATGCTAAGTGAGCCGTATGTGCCAGCAATTGTTTCAGCTTTAAATTGTGCTTCACCTTCATCACCACCAGAGATCGCGATGCTACCCGATGTGGTTAAAGTAGGCGCTGCATCTTCAGTTACCGAGCCCGTTGCATTGGTGATGCTCGGCGCATCATCTGCACCGTTAATCGTGATCGTCACAGTGCCTGTGGTCACGCCATCGGTAGACATCACCGTGAACACATCCGTTAAGCTTTGACCTGATGTCAGCGCTTGAATTGCATCTTGTGCGTTGTCCGCTGAATACGACCATGAGCCATCAGCGTTTATACTAAGCGAGCCGTATGTGCCAGCAATTGTTTCAGCTTTAAATTGTGCTTCACCTTCATCACCACCAGAGATCGCGATGCTACCCGATGTGGTTAAGGTAGGCGCTGCATCTTCAGTTACCGAGCCCGTTGCATTGGTGATGCTCGGCGCATCATCTGCACCGTTAATCGTGATCGTCACAGTGCCTTTAGTCACACCATCGGCAGACGTCACTGTGAACACATCCGTTAAGCTTTGACCTGATGTCAGCGCTTGGATTGCATCTTGTGCGTTGTCCGCTGAATACGACCATGAGCCATCAGCACTTATGCTAAGTGAGCCGTATGTGCCAGCAATTGTTTCAGCGTTGAATTGTGCTTCACCTTCATCACCACCAGAGATCGCGATGCTACCCGATGTGGTTAAGGTAGGCGCTGCATCTTCGGTTACAGAGCCCGTTGCATTGGTGATGCTCGGTGCATCATCTGCACCGTTAATCGTGATCGTGACAGTACCTGCGGTCACACCATCGGCAGACGTTACTTCGAACGCATCCGTTAAGCTTTGACCTGATGTCAGCGCTTGAATTGCATCTTGTGCGTTGTCCGCTGAATACGACCATGAACCATCAGCGTTTATGCTAAGCGAACCGTATGTGCCAGCAATTGTTTCAGCTTTAAATTGTGCTTCACCATCATCACCACCAGAGATCGCGATGCTACCAGATGTGGTTAAGGTAGGCGCTGCATCTTCAGTTACCGAGCCCGTTGCATTGGTGATGCTCGGCGCATCATCTGCACCGTTAATCGTGATCGTCACAGTGCCTGTGGTCACGCCATCGGCAGACGTCACCGTGAACACATCCGTTAAGCTTTGACCTGATGTCAGCGCTTGAATTGCATCTTGTGCGTTGTCCGCTGAATACGACCATGAACCATCAGCGTTTATGCTAAGCGAGCCGTATGTGCCAGAAATTGTTTCAGCTTGGAATTGTGCTTCACCGGCGTCTCCACCAGTTATCACAATCGTACCCGTATCGGTCAAGATATCCGCATCATCTTCGTTAACCGAACCCATTGCATTTGTAATGCTCGGCACATCATTCACAGAATTGACTGTAATTTTGATAGTCGATTGATTCGAATCCGTTTCACCATCATTAGCAATATAAGGGAACGTCACCTCACCATAAAAGTCGGCTTTAGGTGTAAAATTAATGGCACCCGTCACTGCTGTTAAAGTAATGGTGTTACCATCGCCATCGGTTAGTGTTGCAACCTTGTCACCTAAATTATCCAATAAGTGGTAAGTTAGTACTTCATTAGCATCCTCATCCGTAACAAAATTCTCAAGGCCGTCGAGAGCAATAACTACTAGAGCCTCGTCTTCGTTAGTAGCGAAGCTTGCCGCTGATGCAACTGGCGCGTTATTCGACGGGGTAACATCATTAGCAATAAACTCAACCGTATCACTACCGATATTGATTGAATCTGCTATTGCAGAAATAGTCGCCGTACCAACGACCGTTGAAGTAATCGTTGTTGTCGCCACACCATTGGCATCAGTGATAACCGTGGTATTAGCTAGTGTACCCAAGTCGGTCGATAAACTAACACTTTTGTCGGCAATAACATTGTTATTAGCATCTTTAACCGCGATGGTTACCGTCGATGTAGATGTGCCATCTGCTTTAATTTGAGACGGTGCTGCTGTAACCGATGACTTTAATTCGTCGACAGCGCCGGCGGTAAAATTAACCGTATCACTACCAATATTTGTCACACCAACAACAGCGTTAACAGTAGCGGTCCCGATAAACGACGACGTAATTGTTGTCGATGCTTCACCTTGGCTATTGGTAATGATTGTTTCGTCAGCTAGCGAGCCCAAGTTAGTTGTTAAGGTAACCGCTTGATTGCTAACTTTTTGATTGTTTGAATTTCTTAAAGAAACAGTAATGGTTGAAGTTGTTGTACCATCTGCGGTGACAGTTTTGGGCAATGCGGTAACCGACGAGTTCAATGCAGAAACTTCTTCGACAACAAGGAGCGTCACCACTGCTTCATTTGAATAAAGTACTTCGTTATTGGAAACGTTTTTATATACTCTATAAACAAAACTATAGTTGCCAGTATCATTTTGTTTAGGGCTGTACGTCACATTGGCAAGTGTCGAATCTGCAAGTGTTACATTGCCGTTAGCAGGCTGCGATACTATTTCGTATGTTAACTGGCTACCATCCGCATCGGTTGCGTTCAGCGTGAAATCGATATCCGTATTAACTTGAGTAACAACTGTCTGATATTGGGCTACAGGAACACTACCAACAACGATAGAAACACTAGCGACATTTGAGTCATCATTGCCGTCGTTTACTTTGAAAGTGAAGTTATCTTGTCCAGTAAAACCATTCATCGGCGTATAAGTAACAACACCGTCACTTAACACAACAGAACCTTTTGCCGGATCTGGCTCGTTTACGATGCTATACACCAATAGATCGCCTAAGTCGTTGTCATAAGCGACCAAGTCAATCACAACGGCGGTATCTTTTGCTGTCGTTATCGACTGACCTTTTGCAACCGGGGCGTCATTAACAGCTATAACTTGAATATTAATTTTTGACTCATTTGAGTCTATCAGACCATCGTTCGCGATATAGGGAAATGATATTGTGCCATTAAAGTTGGGCGCAGGAGTGAAGGTGAATTCACCTGTCGTTGAGTTTAGTGAAATCAAGCCACCAGTTTGATTTAAACGATCAACCTTAGCGCCACTGCTATCAACTAAATAATACGTTATCGTATCAGCATCTGCATCACTTACATAACCCGTTAAACTACCGCTAAGTGCAATATCTTCTTGGCCATCAAGCTCTACAACCGATGCTTGAGGTGCAAGGTTACTCGCTGTATCGTTATAAAAAGAAACAAAGGCATTTTGCTTGATGGCATTAGAATTTACTAAACCGCTGATCGTTGCTACATCAGGTGTTTGCGACGACGTTAACACCGCACTGTATGAGCCATTGCCATTGTCAGTGATTGTACTTAGCGTGCCTTTGTCGGTACTTAGTTCAACCAGTTGTCCACTAATAGCAACTGCGTTGCCACTAATATCATATAATTGAACGGTGATGTCTGAGGTTGAAAGCCCATCGGCTACAATACTTGAAGGGTTAGCTGAAATTGTCGTATTAGCAGTGAGCTGGCTATTGAGGTAGTCATTTAATGCATCAAACGTCTGTGAATTCGCCGCATTACCACCTTGTAATTTTGCCGCTTGATCAACAAAGTTTTGCGTACTGTAATTCGGTTGCAGCATGTAAGTAATTTGATTAGAACTACCTGGCGTTACGCTATAACCAGAACCGTCCTCTTTTGGTACATCGACAATAAAACCAAAACCATGCAAAACACTACCAGCCGCATTACGCCAGTTAAGAGCCGTATCAAAGGTGACGACGCGCCCATCGGTATATTTAAAGGTAATTTGCATTGCAACATCATTACCCTGAGTACCGCCGAACTGTCCCGTTGCCGTTTCTTGAGAGAGAATAGCTTCTTCTATACCTACGGTATCAAAGGTTAGGATATTGATTGGCGCGTGAGCGTTATTACTGTATTCACCGATAACACCTCGATCAAAACTAACCGACACGTTAACCGCATTTGCTTGAGCGCAGACGGTAAATATTAATAACACACTAAGAACTAGCTTCGACACTAGTTGACGATAAAAAGTCACGTTCATTTTATTATCACTTCCCTGTGGAACTGCGTTGTCACATTTGCGAATTTGACCGTACAAATTGCTACAAATCTTTTGGCGCTAAATTATCAAATTGGTTAATAAATGACAACTAAAAAATAAACAGAAAACAGAAAAACAAGGGTATCTTCTCTCAAAGCCCTATTTTTACTAGTTAACAGCCACATCAACAATCGTCATAAAGTAGATAACTTAATGATAATTAAGAGATAGATCGGGTTAACTCTATATATTTATATAGGTTATTTTACGGTAATAATTATAAGTAAAGTGGCTATCGCTAAACTAAAAAAGCAAAGCTTCATGCATTGTTAAAGGCTAGAAAGCAAAAAACCAGCCGTTAGGCTGGTTTTTCTAAATTATGGTGCCCAGAGGCGGAATCGAACCACCGACACGGGGATTTTCAATCCCCTGCTCTACCGACTGAGCTATCTGGGCATCAAGGCATTCCCTTGAAGTGCGCGTATAATATAGCGCATCGAATTCGATAGCAACCCCTTTTTTGAAAAAAACGTTTAACCGCCCAATAAGTGAACAAAGCGCTTATTTAAAGTTCAAAATCAGTAAAATCATCATCATCTACCGAGGTACAAATCAATTGTTCCGGCTTTATGTCTAACAATGATGGTTGTTTTGCAGCAACCTCTTGATCGTTTATTTGTGAGCTTTTTTCCTTAGGAGGGGCGTTGCGACGCTTTTCCCGTTGCTTGCACAATTTAATAATTCGCTGCTTTTCATTATTGCTAAATTCAAGCCAGCCAAATCGCTCCTGTCGCGTTCGATAACAGCCCTGACAATACCCACGCGCATCCACCTTGCACACACCAATACAAGGACTGGGCACGTCGAAAAAGTCTAACTGCAAATCTTTCATAGGCCAAACGGTTATTTAATCATCAGTATTAAATGTACTGATAAACAACGGCTAAGGCAACTATCGATAAGATTCAGCTATAAAAAAGCCGATATTAAGTTGTCACTTAATACCGGCTTAAACAAGTCATTAATTTACATTAATCAAGTTTATCTGATGCCACATGATACTTGGGATCTTCAAAAAAGTTAGCTTCGACTAAATCACCGGCCTTGGTTAACAGAGTTTTACACTCCGCGCTCAGATGACGTAGGTGCAGCTTTTTACCTCGTTTTTTGTAGCGTTCAGCTAAGGTATCGATGGCTTCAATACCCGAGTGATCCGCCACCCGTGAATTTTTAAATTCAACAATGACATCGTCGCTATCACTTTGCGGATCGAATTGCTCTAAAAAGCTGGTCACAGCACCAAAGAATAGCGGTCCGTTCACTTCGTATAATGTCCAACCTGTTTGCGAGCACTCTGAACGCTTAACTTCTACGTGCTTAGCATGTTGCCATGCAAACACTAATGCAGAAACAATCACACCAACGATAACCGCTACCGCAAGATCACTAATAACCGTCACCCCTGAGACTAACACGATGACAAAAGCATCGGCTTTGGGGATCTTGCGCATAATGCGCAATGATGACCACTCAAAGGTACCTATCACCACGATAAACATAACACCAACCAGTGCGGCCAGTGGGATCATCTCAATTAAGCCCGATGCAAACACGATAAAAAATAACAAACCTAACGCTGCAACGATACCTGATGTTCTGCCACGTCCACCAGAGTTTACGTTAATCATAGATTGACCAATCATCGCACAGCCACCCATACCACCGAAGAAACCATTAACGGTATTCGCTGCGCCTTGGGCAACACATTCGCGATTAGCTTGTCCATGGGTCTCAGTAAGCTCGTCAATTAAGCTTAACGTTAACAACGACTCAATTAGACCGATTGCAGCAAGTACCAATGAGAACGGTAAGATGATCAGTAAGGTATCGATATTCCACGGAACATCTGGGATATTAAATGTTGGTAAGCCACCTTCTAAGGTACGTGTTGGATCGCCGGTCATATCGCGAACGTAATCAATTACCGTGCGCGCGTCGATATCGGTGTATACCGCGATCAAAGTCACGACAATAATCGCCACTAATGACGATGGTACAGCTTTGGTTAACTTAGGTAAAAAGTGAATAATTGCCATGGTTAAAGCAACTAAACAGAGCATTGTATATAACGCATTACCGCTCATCCACTCCAGCTCACCAGCATCATTAAACACTTTGAACTGACCGAGTTGAGCTAAGAAAATAACGATAGCCAAACCATTGACAAAACCCAACATAACAGGGTGTGGAACTAGGCGAATAAACTTACCGAGTTTAAATATACCGGCCAATATTTGTATCACACCGGTTAACAGTACGGCGGCAAATAAATATTGCACACCATGCAGCGCCACCAACGACACCATAACAACCGCCATAGCACCAGTTGCACCGGAAATCATACCCGGGCGACCACCAAATGCCGAGGTGATCAAGCCAACCATAAAGGCGGCATATAGACCGATTAGCGGGTCAACACCTGCGACAAAAGCAAATGCGACGGCTTCAGGTACCAAAGCTAAAGCAACGGTAAGACCTGATAACACGTCATTTTTTAAGCTTGCGACTTTACTCGCATGAAGTTTAAACATGAACTACTCACAATTGAGGAAAAGGAGTTAATCGCACATCGGCGCTTAACTTAATACTGCGTTGTTAAGTCAAACCAGTCACTTAACAGACAAAAAACAAGCGCGGGATGTTAAAGATTTTTGCTAAAATTGTCAATGATAGCCGCCGTTTTATTGGTGTTTTTTTGTACACAACAAACTTACTCTGTCAACGCAAAACGATGGTTAGTTGGCGTGCTAGCGGAGGGTAAAATCGATTGTGTATTTACAACAACTGCCACGCAGACCGCACTCTGCTCAATGGTAGACGTTACAAGTGTTACTCTAGATAGGTTGTGTTGCGCTTGGCTGTAAACGCTCAGGTAAGCATTTACAGCCAAGCGCAACTGCGATGAAAGGGTTATAAATGCGGCTTGATTAAATCAACAATCGCACTGATGTGATCGTCGCGATCATTTAGCGCTTTTATGTAATGGAATGTCTCACCACCAGCATCGATAAATACTTTTCGACTTTCAACATCAAGCTCTTCTAGAGTTTCTAAACAGTCGGCACTAAATGCGGGACTTATCACGGCAATGTGTTTATTGCCTTGCGCTGCAAGCTGTTCAATCACATCATCAGTGTAGGGCTTTAACCACTCTGCTTTACCAAAACGCGATTGAAAGGTCATCACAAAATCGTCTTTGCTCAATCCTAACTTTTGCGCTAACAAACGCGTGGTTTTGTGACAAAAACAATAATAAGGATCGCCGTTAGTATGGAACAACTTAGGCATACCGTGATACGACAGTAACAGCTTATCCGGCTTGCCATGAGCAGTAATGTGCTCGTTAATTGACGCGGCCAAGGCATCAATGTAGCCACTATCGTCGTGATAGCTCCCAATAAAGTGCAAGCTTGGGATCCAGCGCCAACGCTTTACTTCATCAACAACAGCGTCGAACACTGAACCAGTCGTTGGGCCTGCGTATTGAGGGTATAAGGGCATCACGACAATTTTGCCAATCCCTTGGGCTTGAAAGCGTTTTAATGCTTGATCAATGGCGGGCTCTCCATAGCGCATCGCCAAATCGACGGACACCTGTTCACCGTAGTCTTGGCCCAACTGTTGAGCCACTTTCGCGGCTTGTTGCTTAGCAATAACCATCAACGGAGAACCCTGCTCGGTCCAAATGCTTTGGTACAGCTTTGCTGACTTGCTCGGTCTAACTCGCAAGATAATGCCGTGTAAAATCATCATCCAAATCAACCGAGGTATTTCGACAACACGAGGGTCACTTAAAAACTGTCGCAAGTAGGTGCGCAACGCTGACGCAGTTGGTGCTGACGGTGTGCCAAGATTAACCAAGAGTACACCGACTTTGGCTTTGCCAATATTTGCCGGCCCATCCTGGATATCGGGCGCGTGTAGTTGTTTATTATTTGCTTTAAAACGTGACATGATAAGTTCTTAACTGCGATTAAGTTGCTTTTCAATGGCGCTCGTTAACTCCTTGGCATCTGGTGCCATCTTAGAATTAAATCGCTCTACCGTATTGCCATCTGCGCTGACTAAATATTTATAGAAGTTCCAGTACGGTGCTGCCGTTTGTTCCGCTAAATAGGAAAAAATGGGGTGTGCGTCATCGCCTCTTACCGACACGGTGGAAAACATCGGGAAGGTTACGCCGTAATTGACATAGCATACCTTTGCCGTGTCTTTTTCATCGTCCTCTTCTTGGAAAAAATCATCCGACGGAAAGCCGAGAATCACTAATCCGCGATCCTTGTATTGTTGGTACAAGGCTTCTAAACCTTTAAATTGTGGCGTAAAACCGCAGTTACTCGCGGTATTGACAATGAGAAAGGTTTTACCAGCAAACTGCTGACAAATATCAACAGTTTTACTCGAGTTTAAACGCTGTACACGATGATCTAAAAACGCCGGACAGCCTGATATCTGTTGGCCTGCTGTATTGGTACTGGTTGCCATATCGTTAGCAACGGCATTGTTACTACTCAATGACAAACCAACAATCATAAGTGGCGCGGTTAAATAGCTAAATTTCATAGTCTTTCCTTGTTGATAAGCCTAAATTGAATTACTGAGTTATTTAACGACGCTGTCAATAATCAAGTTCAATGGTTGCCCCGAATTAACCGAAATTTGCTGCGCCTCACCTTTGTAGTCGCCAAGTTTAATACCTGGAGTACCACTTTGCGAAATCACCGCATATACATTAACGGTATCAACCGACGAAAGAGTCATTTGTCCGTTCATCGACTTAGAATCATCCAACCTCACTTGGTACGGTAAATCACTAGCGCGCACTTTCACCGCCGCTAATGGCATTCGAGGTCCTTGTGAGGCAACTGCGTAAATGAAAACCACTTTATCGTCTTGCTCTGCCATGAGCGCTCGTATCTCAGCAGACATCGATACGGTCAAATCAACTGCGGCGGTGGTATTGAGCGGTTGCTCGTTAGCTTGGCCGGTAACGTCGTCGGCATTAACCACAGCGTCACTGCCTGCGCTCATCCCCTGTGCACGCTGTTTTGCTTGTTTGATTGCATCCATTAACGCCGGCGCATTGCTACCCGCATTGCCACTGTCTAATATTTGCTGCCAACTTTGCGCCGCTTGGTTAAAGCGTTCATTGAGAAAGTGGTCCATACCGATAAGCATTAATGTGGTCGCATCATTGGCATCAATTGTTAATGCTCTGGCTAACAAGGTATCTATCTCTTCATTGCGTTGGTTATTGTTTTTGTAGTACAAAGCTTGTGCTTGCAACGCAATAATATCGGCTTGTTCGCCCTCGATGTCGTTCACTTTGGAATACGCGACAACCGCACTGTCAAACTCACCAACATTGGTCAGTATCTGCCCTAGCTGAAACCACGCATTGGAGTTTTCTGGATTTTCTTGTACTTCTTGGTGCAGCGCTTGCAATTGGGCAATGATCATTTGTGCCTGCGATTGCCCGCCTTGCGGATGATCGCTAGGGATTGATTGCGCCACTTCAACTTGTTCATATGCACCGTATTGCTGATACAGAACAACGCTAAAAGCAAGGATAAACGCGGTCATAATGCTCGGCCATAGCAAACTCGTTTGCTTGTCTTTAGCTTGCGCTTCTTTTTCACTGGCTTTCATATCCAGCACCAGCGAACGATCCAACTCTTGCTTTAAGTAATCAAAGTTTTCTTGGTCAATACCACCTTCGCGCAAATCCTTCTCGAGTTCTTTTAAGTGCTCGTAATAAAGCTGTTTATTCGTTTGCCCGCGCATGTTTGTCTGGTCGCCCTGATACAAGCGACGCTTAAAGAAATGACGCCACACAAATAATATTGCCAATAACAATAACAGCGCTGCAAAAATATAAAATGTGCTCATGGCAATGATCAGTCCTTAAGAATATCTTCTAATTGTTTTTGTTGCTCGGCTGACAACGCCACAGGTTTGCGTTGCTTTTTGCGCAACAGTGATATCACCACAATTAAACCAACCAGCACAAAGGCGGCAGGCCCAAACCACAGCGCATAGGTGAGTTCGTTCACCTTTGGCCGGTAAAGCACATAATCTCCGTAGCGCTCAACCATAAAATTCATGATCTCAGTATCAGAGCGCCCATCGAGTAATAGGTTGTAAACTTGTTCACGCAGGTCTTCGGCGATCGGCGAGTTGGAGTCGGCTAGATTTTGGTTCTGACACTTAGGGCAGCGCAACTCATAGGTTAATTCGGCAAAACGCTTTTCCATAACCTTATCGGGAAATGAATAGGTATCGATTGGACTGGCTTGCAGGTGAAATGCTAACAATAACAAGTACGCTGAACACAGTGACAAAACTAGCTGTTTCATTTATTGGTCCTCTTGCGCCATTTCAGATTCAATTTGATTGATCAACGGCAAAAACTCCCGTTGCCAGACGTTTGCTTCGAGTACTCCCGCAAAGCGTTTGCGAATAATGTTTTTGTGGTCAACAACAAAAGTTTCTGGCGCACCATAAACACCTAAGTCTAGACCCAATTTGCCATCGACATCATAAATCGAAAACTGATACGGGTTTTGGTAATAATCGAGCCATTCAAGTGCCGCTTGACGTTCGTCTTTGTAATTGACGCCATAGACGTTAAAGCGGCTGTCTTTTGACAGTTTTACTAAAAATGGATGTTCGATTTTACACGACGGGCACCAAGTTCCCCATACATTAACCAGTTTAATGCCCGGCTTGAAACTCTCCTGAGTGAGTACTTGCTCACTATCACTAAGCTTTTGCAACGCAAACGTTGGAAAGCTCTTACCCACCAACGCTGACGGCATGTCTTGTGGGTTTAAGCTTAAGCCGCGATAAAAAAGCAAGCCCAGTAACAGAAATACAATCAATGGGATAAGGCGTATTACCAAATTCATTAATTAACCCTCTACTTCAATAGGTTGATTAGTGTTTAAATCCTTGTTGAGTATCGATTTGCGGTCTGTAACTTTGCGACGGCGATAGCGTTTGTCGAGCATCGCAAAGATAGCGCCTAAGCCCATAAAGATCGCCCCCAACCAAATCCATCGAACAAATGGTTTGTAGTGAACGCGCACCGCCCACGCTCCATTGCCGAGCGGATCGCCTAGGGCAACATAGATATCGCGAAATAGACCTGGGTCTATCGCAGCTTCGGTCATCCCCATGGTTTGTACGCGATAGGTGCGACGCTCAGGTTGTAGCAAATCGATCATCTTGTCGCCATCATACAACGCCAGCTGGCCTTGCTCGGCAGAATAGTTCGGCCCTTCCACCAGTTTAACGCCGTTAAATTCAACCTCGTATCCAGCAACGGCAAAGCGACTGCCTGGCGACATTTTGATGTTGCTCTCTGATTCGTAAATGGAAACGATGGTTACACCAATAACAGTGACACCAATACCAATGTGCGCCACAGCCATACCCAGATGAGATAAACTCAAGCGACGCCATTGCCAGCGTCCTTGACCAAGGTAGACTTGGTTTTTCAGGTCTTTACCTGCAACCAAAATCACCCAACTTGCCAAGGTCATGCCAAAAGCAACGAGCGCATTAAACTCGCCACCGTACCAAACAGGGAATGCCAAACCAAAGATCAGCGCAATAATGGACACCCACTTAAGTTGGCGATTGAGCTCTCCTTTCTTCGCTTTTTTCCAGCGGATCAGCGGGCCGATGCCCATAAAGATAAACATAATCGACATAATCGGGATAAACACCGCATTAAAGTACGGAGGTCCAACCGATATCTTGCCCATGTTTAATGCGTCGATTACCAACGGATATAAAGTACCGAGCAAAACGGTTACCGCAGCCGACACTAAAAATACGTTACAGATCAAAATAGCCGTTTCGCGAGAGAACAGCTCAAAGCGCGAAAAGCTCCCGACATTGGTACCGCGAATGGCATACAGCAGCAGTGAGCCCCCCACCGCCAACGCCAATAACATCAAGATAAAACTACCGCGAGTTGGATCTGCTGCAAATGAGTGAACTGAGGTTAGCACCCCTGAGCGGACAAGGAAGGTACCGAGCAAGCTCAAGCTAAAGGTAAATATCGCCAACAGCACGGTCCAATTTCGAAACGCACCGCGTTTTTCGGTTACGGCTAATGAGTGGATTAACGCCGTGCCCACTAACCACGGCATAAATGAGGCATTTTCAACAGGGTCCCAGAACCACCAACCGCCCCAGCCAAGCTCGTAGTACGCCCACCAACTGCCCAGTGCGATGCCGAGCGTTAAAAACATCCACGCAGCCAATGTCCACGGGCGAGACCAGCGCGCCCAAGCGGCATCCATTTTACCGCACATTAATGCGGCGATAGCAAAGGCAAAAGCAACCGAAAAGCCAACGTAGCCCATATACAACATCGGTGGATGAATAATCAGTCCAACGTCTTGAAGTAATGGGTTTAGATCACGCCCTTCCATCGGCGCATTGGGAAGTAAGCGTTCAAATGGATTTGACGTCAATATGGTAAACGCCATAAAGCCAACGGCAACCATGCCCATGATGGCAAGCACGCGCGATACAAATGCTTGGTCAACGTTTTTGGAGAATACCGCCACGGCCATAGTCCACGCAGTTAGGCAGAACACCCAAAGTAACAATGACCCTTCGTGTCCCCCCCATACCGCACTGACTTTAAAATAATAAGGAAGTTGTGAATTTGAATGGCCAGCGACATAGGCAACAGAAAAATCATCAACCACAAAGCAGTAGGCTAAAACCACCAGACTAAGCGCGGTAAAAAAGAACATTGCACTGGTTAGTGGCTTGGCATAGCTAATCAATCGTTGGTTTTGTCCATATACTCCAGCAAGAGGAACAACCGACAAACAAACAGCAAACGCCATCGCAATAATCAATGACAACAGGCCAAGTTCAGGAATCATTAACGTCTCCAATCAAAAGTGTAACTGACACTTCCTACAAAAATCTGGCTAAATACGGACAAAATCGCACCATTATAGCAAGCCGTAATCAGAAAAAAACTAACCTCGATACTAAATCTATTAATAACTTATAACTTACTTTAAATTACATCGATATAACTGCTTGTATTTTGTGCTAAGTCAACAGTTTTTTAGCGATTACCTCTTCTTTTGCTGTCGATAAACAAGTAGAATCGTCGTTAAAATAATCAGCCCTAATTGCCAACATAGCCGAGCAGACCATTGCGCAACGACAAGATACAACTGAGAGCCGATAAGCTTACCTGCATTCGCGAAGATCGAATACTCTTTGACGAATTAAGTTTTCGCCTCGACAGTGGCGACATCCTGCAAGTGGAAGGAGCCAATGGCACCGGCAAAACCAGCCTTTTGCGCATTCTTGCAGGCTTGTCTCAGCCGTACAGTGGCCGTGTCTTCTACAACGACAAAAACATTCACCGTTACAATGAAGAATATAACGAAGATTTACTGTTTTTGGGTCACTTACCGGGCATCAAAGGCGAATTGACCAGTGAAGAAAACTTGCGTTTTTACCTGAGCTTACACGGCCTTGACGCCAACAACGCCGAAGCAACCTTGGAGCAGGTTAATCTCTATGGCTTTGAAGATGCCAAAGCCGGACATTTAAGTGCAGGCCAACATCGGCGCATTGCACTGGCTCGACTGTGGCAAACTAAAGCGCGCATCTGGATCTTAGACGAGCCGTTTACCGCCATTGATAAAGAGGGGGTTAAACAACTCGAAGCGCTGATGCTACAACACGCTCAAAATGGTGGCTGTATTGTGTTAACGACACACCAAGACTTGAGTTTCAGTCGCGATAAGTTTCGCAAAATAACGCTCGAATACAACGACTACGGAGTTTCGTGATGTCAATGTCTTATCGTACTAGTTTTTTGCTTATTTTACGCCGCGATTTAACCATCGCTCTTCGTCATCGCGATGACATCATCAATCCATTGCTGTTTTTTGTCATTGTCTGTTCGTTGTTTCCGTTGGGCATTGGACCGGCGAGCAACACCTTAATGAAAATTGCACCTGGCATCATTTGGGTGGCCGCATTACTGGCAACGCTGCTGTCACTAGAAAGGTTATTTAAACACGACTATCAAGACGGTGCGTTGGAGCAAATGTTGCTAAGTCCATGCCCTAACTTTATTTTAGTGCTAGCAAAAATTACTGCCCACTGGCTGATTACTGGGTTGCCGTTAATCGTTATTTCGCCTTTGCTGGGGGTGCTGCTGAATTTGCACGAGCACAGTTATAACGCCTTGATATTGACCCTTTTATTAGGCACGCCCGTATTGAGTTTATTAGGCGCAATTGGCGTCGCATTAACCGTTGGTTTAAAAAAAGGCGGCGTGCTATTGAGTTTGTTGGTACTGCCGTTGTACATTCCTGTGCTGATTTTTGCGACCAGCGCCATTGATGCGGCCAGTATGAATTTGCCATATAATGGCCAATTAGCCATAATTGCCGCCCTGTTTTTTGGTTCGTTAACATTAGCACCTTTTGCTGTAAGTGCAGCCCTAAAAGTGAGTACAAATTAGTATGTGGAAATGGTTACACCCCCTTGCTAACCCACAAACCAGCTACCATTTATGTGGTAAGCTCATTCCTTGGTTTTGCGCCTTGACCTTTATTCTCTTAGGTATAGGCATGGCCTTGGGATTGGTCTTTTCTCCTGCCGATTATCAACAGGGCGAAAGCGTTCGCATTTTTTACGTTCACGTACCTGCGGCGCTATTATCAATGGGGCTTTATTTAGGTATGGCTATCGCCGCTTTGTGTGGTTTGGTCTGGCAGTATCGCCTAGCACAAGCTTCGATAGCCGCACTGGCCCCTATCGGCGCTGTATTTACCGCCATAGCCCTATTCACCGGAGCTGCTTGGGGTAAACCTATGTGGGGCACTTGGTGGGTATGGGATGCTCGATTGACGTCAGAGCTCATCCTGTTGTTCTTGTATTTTGGGGTGATTGCCCTGTACAACGCTTTTGATGACAAATCACTCGGTGGCAAAGCAGCAAGCGTTCTAGCGTTAGTTGGGGTTGTTAACTTGCCAATCATTCACTACTCAGTAGAATGGTGGAATACTTTACACCAGGGGGCTACCGTGTCTAAGTTTGCCAAGCCATCCATGTCAATGGATATGTATATTCCGTTTGTGGTGTGCTTTTTTGGCTTTGCCTTTTTAGCAGCAACCCTGTTTTGTATTCGCTTTCGCGCCCAAATAATCGCCAGTAATGCAATGCGCCCTTGGGTAAAAGAACTCGCCATGAGCGCGAAATAGGAGTAGGCCAATGGCATTTGATAGTTTATCGGATTTTTTCAACATGGGTGGGTATGCCTTCTATGTCTGGTTGTCGTATGCATTTGCCGCGGTGGCATTAATCGCTTTAACCTTTGACAGCCTCAATATGAAAAAAGCCCTTTTTAATAAAATTAAACAAAGAGCAAAACGCGAAGCCAAACTAAAGCATGCGGCTGAGCGTCGTAAACAAGGTATATAACATGAATCCTCGTCGTAAAAAACGCTTAACGGTCGTTACTTCAATTGTTACTGGTGTAGCCGTTGTCATTGGCTTGTCCTTATATGCGCTAAGCACCAATATTGATTTGTTCTATACGCCATCGGAAATTGTCCACGGCAAGGAGGATACCGGTGAAAAACCGGTCGTTGGTCAGCGAATTCGAGTTGGTGGTTTAGTTGTCGCAGGCAGTGTTGATCGCGATCAGGAAAGCTTGAATGTCAGCTTTAATTTAATAGATACCGGTCCAATGATCACGGTAAAATACGACGGTATATTACCCGACTTGTTTCGCGAAGGACAAGGCATTGTCGCGCAGGGTATCTTAGTATCACCCACCGTGTTAGAGGCGAGTGAAGTATTAGCTAAACACGACGAAGAGTACATGCCAAAAGAAATCGCAGACAAAGTTGGTAAGCACCACCAAAAACCAACGTATTAAGCGGTTAGTATTGTCCGTCGGCACCTTTAGTATACAGACCGCGCGAACAAGCCCACAGTAGTGGGCTTTTTGTTGCAAAAATAATGCGCATAGCGATACCTCATTTCGATTTTATCGCCACGCCTTACACACCGGTAAAGTGTTCGATTTATCACTTTTTCCATTAACTACCGCGCCTGACTTTTGCCCTATATTCACGTTTGACAGGTGCTTAAGTGCAACAACTTTATCGCCACGGTTGCGCTTTTTGGTGATTTCCCTTGCGTTAATGACCTCAGAGCGCGTAACAAGCCCATCGCAATTGTTAATACAGTGATAATTTGAGGTAGCCAAAACGCAAATATTAACCCTAAAAAGATAAGGGAATAACAACACATTAACAGCCCTTGCCCTTGTGTTACAGGGAGTTCTCTTTGGCTAACTGTTTGCCATAAGATGAAGGTCAGAGCGACAGTCGATAAAAAAATATACGCTGCTCAAAATTTGTCTAGGAGTAAAATATGTTTGCTAAAAACGTAATAACAAGAGTACTAACCTTGGGTGCTGCAGCGTCAACCGCTATGGTTGCTAGCCATGCCCAAGCTCAAGAGAACGAAATGGCGTCGGTAGAACGCATTGAAGTAACAGGTTCTCGCATCAAACGTGCCGATATGGAAACGGCAAGCCCAGTAACCGTTATCGGTGCTGAGGCTATCTTGCAATCAGGTGCGACTTCAATCGACCAAGTATTGCAAAAAACAACCGCAGCTGGCGGTGCTATGAGCAACCCAGGTATCAACAATGGTTCTGGTGGTAATGCAACCATCAACCTACGCGGCTTAGGTTCAAACCGTACGCTAGTATTGGTTAACGGTCGTCGTATGATCAATTCAGGTACCGGCGCGGCCTCTACCGTTGATTTAAACACCATCCCTGTATCGATGATCAAACGCGTTGAAGTACTAAAAGACGGCGCGTCTGCCGTATACGGCTCTGATGCAGTAGCCGGTGTTGTTAACATTATCTTGAAAAAAGATTTTGAAGGCTTTGAATTAAACACCGCTGGTAGCATTACCGGTGAAGGCGATGGCGAAGAAGTAAGCATCGACTTTACTATGGGTGGTTCATTCGACAAAGGTAATGTGGTTGTTGGCGTTCAATACATGGACCGCGGTTCAATCGGCATGGCTGATCGCGATACAAGTAAGTGTGACTACCGCGAAGAAACTGATGAGAACGGCAACTTAGGCCTAGTGTGCGGTGGTTCAAGTTACACGCCATATGGTCACATTTGGTCTGGCGATGAAAGCTTGCAAGGCGAAGCCGATGGCGGTTGGCATGATTTTACCAACAGCGATCGCTACAACTACAACCCTGAAAGCTTCCTTTACACGCCAATGAAAAAATTAAACGTCACTGGTTTAGGTAGCTATGAAGTTGCTGACTACACCATGATGTTTTTAGAAACAACCTATTCTAAGCGTTGGTCACAACAGCAAATGGCACCACAACCGGTATGGTTTGACTTTACTTACCAAGACTGGATGGGTGACTCGCTACTTGATTACGGTATTGAGTACGGCGATGACATCTCTTACGGTCGTCGCATGAGCGATACTGGTCCTCGTGTATTTGGTCAAAATGTTGATACGGTGCGCGTAGTAGCAGGTCTTGAAGGTGAATTTGACAATGGTTGGACTTGGGATGCGGCGATCACTTTTGGTCGCAACGACTCGGTAGATACCGTTGCCAACTTACACAACATGGGCATGATCCAACAAGATATTGAAGCGGGTAAATTTAACCCTCTAACACAAGACTCTTGGGCGCCAGAAAATGCAAGTGGCTATGTATACACTGAGCTGAACAGTGGCGGTAGCGAAATGTTAAACATTAGCGCATCACTAGCGGGTGAGTTAATGGAGCTTCCTGCTGGTTACATGGGCTTTGCAGCGGGTATCGAATCACGCACAGAAAAAGCGTGGTTTACCCCTGATTCACTAACAGCACAAGGCATGGCTAACGATCCAAAACAAGAGCCAACTGCTGGTGAGTACGACGTAAACGAAGCGTACCTAGAGCTAGCGATTCCAGTGCTTGCTGATGCGCCACTAGCTGAACACGTGGAAATCAGTACCGCTGTTCGCGCATTTGACTACTCGACGTTTGGTAGCGATGCTACTTGGAAACTTGGTTTAACTTGGAAAGTAAATGACGAATTAATGCTGCGTTCAGTAGCGTCTACCGCTTTCCGTGCGCCATCAGTTGATGAGCTATTCGGCGGTGCGTCTCCATCGTTTAACCAAGTTGATCACGATGCATCAACGCAATCGCAAGCCATTGTAACGGTTGGTGGTAACCCGAACCTAACGCCTGAAGAAGCAGATACAGTAACCTTTGGTGTGGTTTACGAGCCTGAGTGGTTTGACGGTTTATCGATCACCGCTGACTACTATGATATTGATATCACTAACTCAATTACGCAAGTAAGCTCACAGTACATTGCAGACCAGTGTTTAGGTACTGATGGTAGCCTTATAAATAGCGAGACAGCACTGTGTCAATCAGCAGATATCAGCATTGATAGCACGACGCGCATTAGCTTTAACAACCAATTGCAAAACATTGGTGCTGAGAGCACTGCCGGCGTTGACTTAAACCTTGCTTACTCATTTGTTGCATTTGATCTTGATTGGAAAGCGAGCCTTGATTCAACGTACTTAAGCAAGTACGAAATCCAAGCGACTGAAGATGCAATCGACTACGTAGGTATCATTACCAGCGGTAGTGGTGGTTATGCCAAACTTAAGTCTAACTTGAGTGTTGACGTGTCAGCAGCAGATTGGAGTGCAGGCTATCAAATGCGTTACATCTCAGGTATGGATAGCTATAAGTGTTTAGCCGATGCTTCATCGTGTTATGCACCGACAACACCAAGTGTTGTATACCACGACATCAACGGTTCATATCACCTAACAGATAGTGTAACCTTGTCAGCGGGTGTTAATAACTTATTTGATAAAGCGGCGCCTTACTACACAGGTAATAACGACGCTAACACCGATGCATACACATACGACACGAAAGGTCGTACGTTCTTTGCAAGAGCTACGGTTAAGTTTTAATCGAGTAGACAACAAAAAGCGATGGCCTTGCCATCGCTTTTCTTTAATCTACGGAAAGGATCGTGTTTTTAAAAACGTTTATTGAGCAGGAAAGCAAAATTTTCGCCTTAGCACCAACGGTGTACGCTTTGGCATTATTCTTAGCAACATTTGGTTTTACCACCTGCGTTTGGAATATCGTCGAATTACTTCAATGGATACCATTTGCGTACAGCTTTTTGGTCACAGGTATGGTGTCGTTATCAATAACCATTGCCGGTATTGCGATATTGCAACAGCATCGACGACAAACTCAACCACATCACTAAGCCAGAAACCGCACTAGTGATTTATCTGTAATGGAATACATATTAATGAACTTTAACCACCACAACCGTTAAAACGCACCTACGTAGATTTGCGTTCGGTATGCCTACTAGGTCTCTGCTGACGACTGAGACTGAGCGGTCAACAAGTACCCCTTGCCCCAAATCGTTTTAATTTGCGTTTGCGTAACGCCGTGACGTTCCAATTTATCGCGCAAACGAGACAAACGCACATCAACCGATCGTTCCGAGCCATCGTATTCACGGCCCAGTAATAATTTGTATATATCGTCTCGAGTTAACACTTTGTCGGCGTTAAACATCAATAAGCTCAACAATTCAAACTCGAAAACGCTCAGCGATACCGGTTTGCCATTGACCTCACACTGCTGTTCACCGGGACTCAAACTGATATCGCCAACGATAACCTTTTGTCTGTTCGCCAATGCATTTTTGCCTTTACTGCGACGCAACAGGGCTTCGATATGGGCAACGATGAGTTGTGGACTGGCTGGCTTGGTGATGTAGGCATCTGCACCAACATTAAACGCGGCCAATTGTTCGGCTTCGCTGGCACTTGAAGTAAGGAATAATACGGGACCACTGTAGGTGGAGCGCAATTCATGGCACACATTAAAGCCATCTTTGCCCGGTAGGTTGATATCTAAAATAATTAAGTCAGGTTGAATTTTTAATTGATTTCGAACCGCTTGATCACCGCGAAACACTTGATGAACGACGTGCGCAGATTTTTCTAAATATGACTTTAATAAAGACGACAACACTTTGTCATCTTCGACAATCATAATGGTGGAAAACTCACTGGCTGATGTGAATTCTTTGTTCATGATGAGCAACTCAAAAGGTGGTTGGTGTTACTGTGCGACGGCGGCGGATTTCCCCTTGCCGTTCGCCCCTGTTAACCAAGCCGACTAACAATCAATTAAAACAATGTCCTACTTTGTATGCTAGCCCATATCAGTGAGTAATGCTGTTTACATTTGTAACAATGGATAAAAACTTGTGACACCTACCACGTCAAACGTCGTTCGGCCTTGGTTACCTACCTGTTAAGGCGCCTGTTTAAGGTGAACACAGTCACCGTTTAGGGCTATTTGCTTGCCCGTGAACAGATGCGCTTGCTGCCTGCTCTTATCGTCACTAATAGCGCAGTGCCAAGCCGCGACACTGCGCATTTAACGAGGTTAAAATAAGTCGTCTTCTAACTCAAATAATAAACTCGCACTACTGGCCGCGCTTTGAGCCAGAGATTGACGACGAGGCAGTATGCGCGCGAAGAAATAGCGTGCGGTGATCAACTTGGCTCGATAAAAGTCGCCTTGTTTTCCTTGCGCCGCTTTCGCCATTAGCGCCCACATATATGCTAATGCCGTATAACCAAACACGTGTAAGTAGTCATTGGCAGCACTGCCAAGCTGCTCTGGGTTGTCGGCGGCGCTGGTTAAAATGGATTGCGTTAAGTTAACTAAATCGTCAATCGCAGCGGCTAATGGTTCAATAAATTCAGCCAACTGTCGATCACTGTGGTGGCTTTCGATAAACTGTCTGACTTCATCAACGAACAAGCCGATATATTGGCCCTTGTTGGCAGCTAGTTTACGACCAATCAAATCCATGGCTTGTACGCCATTGGTACCTTCGTAGATTTGGGCAATACGCGCGTCGCGCACTAACTGTTCCTGTCCCCATTCTCGAATATAACCATGTCCACCGAGTACTTGTTGTCCAGCTATGGTATTTTCCAAACCAACGTCAGTGAAAAACGCCTTCGCCAAAGGCGTCATTAACGCGGTTAGTGCACCGCCTTTTTGTTGCTCAACACCACTGCCATACTGACTTAAGTCGAGTTGCTTAGAGACATACATAGCCAATGCTCGATTACCTTCGTTGAGCGCTTTCATCGACAGTAGCATGCGTCTTACATCACCGTGTACCATTATTGAGTCAGCGGCTTGCTCGGGGCTTTTGGCACCACTAAGGCTACGACCTTGAATTCGCTCCTTGGCGTATTCAAGCGCATTCTGGTATGACCGCACGCCAGCACCTAGCCCTTGAATACCAACGCCAATGCGCTCATAGTTCATCATCGTGAACATACAGGCTAACCCCTGGTTTACTTCACCAACTAAATAGCCTTGCGCTTGGTCAAAATTAAGAACACACGTGGCGGACGCGTGGATGCCCATTTTGTGCTCCGTGCTACCGCACACTACGCCATTGTGCTCACCTAAACTGCCGTCGTCGTTAACTTTGAGTTTGGGCACTAAAAACAGTGAAATGCCTTTAGAACCCGCCGGTGCGTCAGGTAATTTCGCCAACACCAAGTGGATGATATTTTCGGTTAAGTCTTGCTCTCCACCAGTAATAAAAATCTTCGACCCAGTCAGTTGATAGCTGCCATCGGCACACGGCTCAGCCTTGGTGCGCATCATCCCTAAATCGGTACCGGCATGGGCCTCGGTCAAACACATAGTACCGGCCCACTGTCCGCTGTACATGTTAGGTAAAAAGCGTTGTTTAAGCTCATCACTGCCGTGCTTAGCCAACAATAAACAGGCTCCTGAGGTTAACCCTGGGTACAAAGAGAATGCCATGTCAGCGGAACAAACAATTTCCTCTTGCAACGCCGTCAACATCTTTGGCATGCCCATACCGCCGTGTTCTACCTCACCGCCAAGGCCTATCCAGCCACCTTCGGAATAGGTTGTAAATGCTTGCTTAAAACCGGGCGGGGTGGTGACTTTACCATGATCAAACTGAATACCTATTTCATCGCCTTGGCGACTAATTGGCGCAATTTCCTGCTCAGCGATCTTGGCACACTCTTGCAAAATAGCATCCGAGGTATCGCGGTCAAGGTACTCGCTTAACGCTTCACTCTCAGCCCACAGTTGCTCCGCATTAAACACGTCGTATAACAGAAAATTCATATCGTCTAACGGTGCTTTGTAATCGGCCATGGTGCTCTCCTTAACTGTATATGCTTCGACTTAATCTTTGTTTATATTATAAAAAACGATTGCTACGGTGATTTAGACCAGTGTAGACAGTCAAAATTCAAACCACCAATTAAAACCATTAATTTAAACAACTGTTTGAATACTGCGATAAATTTTATTTAAGGTAAAGTATTAATTGCATTTTTTTATGAGTCGGCTTTGCCAGTATACGTGCTAGCAGCAGAGGGGATTAAGACTAAAAAGCCAGCAAATGCTGGCTTTTTATTATTTGGCTTAAGGTTTTATCAATACCTTACAGGTTTTCTTCAGCAAATGAGGCTAATGAGCTTCTCACCACTCCGTTTAAGTTGACCGTTGCACTACCAGGATAATCTTTAAAGCGCTCAACAATATAGGTTAAACCTGAGGTTAACGCGGTGAGGTAGTTACTATCAATTTGCGCCAAGTTACCCGAGCAAATCATTTTCGTACCCTCGCCACAGCGGGTGATGATCGTCTTTAACTGAGCCGCAGTAAGGTTTTGACATTCATCGAGGATGACAACCGCGTTTTGTAAACTTCGTCCGCGCATAAAGTTGACCGATTTAAACTGAATGTTGGCCTTTTCCATAATGTAATTCATACTGCCGTGCATACTTTCATCTTGTTTGTGTAACACTTCTAATGAATCGGTAATGGCTGCTAACCAAGGAGCCATCTTTTCTTCTTCTGTACCGGGTAAAAAACCGATTGATTCAGCAATGTCTGGAGTAGAACGAGTGACAATGATTTTTTCATAGAGACCGCGCTCAACGACGTTTTCTAACGCACTAGCCAACGCTAATAAAGTCTTACCACAACCGGCTGGTCCAGTTAGAATAACCAAATCGATATCCGGATCTAAAAGCGCGTCAAACGCCATTCCTTGGTAGATATTTTTCGGATGTATGCCCCACGCACTGCGCCCCATTAAACGCTCGTAACCGAGGTCTTGTACCAGCATTTTTTCATCTTCAATGCCAACGATTTTACCGGCGAATGTTTTCTCATCGTCGACTAAGTATTCGTTTAAAAAAGCACTGGGTAATATATCTTTGTCCAATAAGTGTTGGGTATAACGACCCGTGGTCTCGCTCTCACACTCTTTGATATTCTGCCAAAAATCCCCTTCAAACTTGTGGTATCCCTTAGTGAGAAACTTGATATCATCAACTAATTGATCACTGCGGTAATCCTCAACATACGCGACGCCTGCGCCCTTGCCTTTAAGGCGCATATTAATGTCTTTAGTTACCAATACCACGCGTTTATCGGGATTGTGCTCTTGTAAGTACAGTGCGGTATTAATAATTCGATTGTCGTTGTCGTTATGAGATAACGCCCCTTTTTTCTGCTTCAAACCAAAATCGTTAAAAATTGATAAGCGCCCTGGTTGCGTGTGCTCTTCATTGGTATTGGGCAGCGGCACACCGGCGAGCACTTGCTCTGGTGATGCGTCTTTAAGGGTGTCTTCTAGCGCGCGAATTGCCACTCTGGCATCGCGACTAACGTCTTTGGCTCTATCTTTAATGCTATCGAGTTCTTCGAGTACCGTCATGGGTACAACGACGTCGTGCTCGTCAAAGGAAAGAAACGCGAATGGTTCGTGAAGGAGGATGTTGGTATCTAATACGTAGATGATTGGTTTTTCTGTCATAGTGTGTCCTACAGCGCTTAGTGACTTAACTGAATGTTGTTGCCTCGGTTTGTTGGCAGAGCAGCATTCGCTAAAATGGGTGCTTTGTATTGTTCCTCCTTGTTGACATCCTTAACTTCAATTTGACAGTTTTTTAACCAAGTTACAAGTAGCAAAAGCCAAATATAGATGAAGATTTTTAAATTGAATCTATGCTTATTTATATTTACTGCGCGGTGACGGTATATTGCTTCAACGATACAACAACCAGCGATAGCAACGATATAGAAGGTATGACGAGTAGACAGCAGCGACGATTGCCTCATACCTGCTTAGTAACTAGGCAAACACCCTACTCATGCTGAATAAACAGGTGAAAACTTGTTTCTGAGTCGTTACCATAGCGCCCCTTTTTGCATTGCTCTTACTTTGGAGTCTTTTTATTATGACGTTTTCTTTGGGTCAGCGTTGGATCAGCGACAGCGAGTCTGATCAAGGTTTAGGTACCGTTGTCGATGTATCTGGACGCTTTGTCACCATCCTCTACACGGCCACCGGCGAATCACGACAGTATGCAATCAAAGATGCACCACTTACTCGCGTAACCTTTGCCGTTGGCGATGTGATCCCATCGCATGAAAACTTTAGTATTACGGTTTCTCAAGTACAGATTGATGGTGACTTGTACACCTATATTGGCGAGCGTACCGACACCGGTGACGTAGTCTCATTAAAAGAGATGATGCTCGATCACTTCATTAAGTTTAACAAACCACATGATCGCCTGCTCAACGGCCAATTTGATCGCCTCGACTGGTACCAACTGCGCAAATCATCATTGCAATATCAATTTCAGCAACAGCAATCTGAGCTGACTGGCTTGCTCGGTGGCCGGGTATCGCTCATTCCCCACCAACTGCACATTGCCGAAGAGGTTGGCAAGCGTTACGCACCTAGGGTATTACTCGCCGATGAAGTCGGCTTGGGCAAGACCATCGAGGCGGGCTTAATTATTCATCAACAACTGGTATCTGGCCGAGCACAACGGGTACTGATTGCCGTACCAGAATCGCTAATGCATCAGTGGTTGGTGGAAATGCTGCGCCGTTTCAACCTTAAATTCAGTATTTTTGACGAAGAGCGCTGTCAACAATACGAAGCCGGCGACAACCCGTTCAGCAGTGAGCAGTTGGTGCTAGTCAATCTCAATTTTCTTTCTCACAACGCCGAGCAATTCGAAAATATCGCGAACGAAGACTGGGATCTGTTGGTGGTTGATGAAGCCCATCACTTAGAGTGGTCAGCAACTGAGCCATCACTAGAGTATCAATGTATTGATATTTTGGCGCAAAACATTCCCGGTGTATTACTGCTCACCGCCACTCCAGATCAGCTAGGTCACGAAAGTCACTTTGCCCGCTTACGCTTACTCGATAGTAACCGCTTTTACGATTATCCGGCATTTCTTGAAGAAGAGAAATCGTATCAGCACGTCGCTCAGGCTGCCAATAGTATATTGGCTGAACAGCATCTAAGCGAGCAACAAACACAGGTGTTGCAACAACTCGTTGCGCCTACCGATATTAGTACTCTGTTAGCTCAGTTAAACGGCTCCGATGAACAACGCAATGAGGCGAAACAGGCATTAATCGCCATGTTGTTAGACCGCCACGGCACGGGGCGTATTTTGTTTAGAAACTCGCGTAATACGATCAAGGGCTTCCCCAAGCGTCAGCTACTCGCCAAAGCGCTCGAACTACCGGAGCCCTACGATGAGGTGATGACGGATTGGATTTCTCAGCGCACTGAATCAGCGGCGGTAAATTCGTTGTTTACCCCTGAAATTCTCTACCATTTGGAACCTCGTCAAGACAATTGGAGCGACTTTGATCCGCGAGTTGAGTACTTGATAGAATTACTCAACAGTGACCGACAGCTAAAGGTACTGGTGATTTGTGCCCATGCGCAAACAGCAAAAGATCTCGAGCAGGCTCTTCGGGTAAGAGAGGGCATACGAGGCGCGGTTTTCCACGAAGGTATGAGCATTTTTGAACGAGACAGAGCAGCTGCTTACTTTGCCCAAACAGAGGAGGCCGCACAAGTGTTGTTGTGTTCGGAGATTGGCTCGGAAGGTCGCAATTTCCAGTTCGCTCATCAACTGGTGCTATTTGATTTACCAACTAATCCCGATCTACTTGAGCAGCGCATCGGTCGACTCGATCGCATTGGTCAGCAACATGACATCTCCATTCACGTGCCGTATTTTGATCAATCTCCGCAATCGATGTTGTTAAATTGGTACCACAACGCCTTAGATGCGTTTGAACACACCTGTGTTACCGCGCGCGCTGTTTACGAAGAGTTCGGTGATCAAGTGTACCAGCTTGCGATGCAAGGCATCTGGCAAGATGAGGCTCTGGTTAATGTGTTAAAAGGCAGTAAAGACCTTCATCTAAAATTAAAGCACGAACTGGAACAAGGTCGTGACAAGCTATTAGAAATCAACAGCTCCGGTCAAGGCGCGGCAAATGCGTTAGTGGCGAAAATCGCCGAACAAGATCAAAGCTTCGATTTACCCGCTTATATGTTTTCACTATTTGACGTGTTTGGCCTAAACCAAGATGATCGCAGTGATAACGCCATTGCATTAACCCCCAGCGAGCATATGTTAACGAGTAATTTCCCGATGCTACCAGAAGACGGTACCACGGTAACGTTTGACCGCGATACCGCGTTGAGCAATGAAGACTACCACTTGCTAACTTGGGATCACCCCATGGTCACCGGGGCTATGGATTTAATACTCAGTGATGATATTGGTAATGCCAGCATTGCTTTACTGAAAAATCCCGCATTACCGGTGGGTACATTTTTTGTTGAATGTATCTACACCCTGTCGGCTATGGCGCCAGCACAGCTACAAGTTGGTCGTTATTTACCAACCACGCCGGTGCGCGTGTTGCTTGACAAGCAAGGCAACGATCTGGCCAGCAAAGTAAGTGAATCGGCGTTCGACGGCCAATTATCACCGGTGAAAAAGCAAGTTGGATTGCAACTGGTTAAGGCTCTCAAAGGGCAAATACCGATGCTTGTCGACAAAGCCGAACAACACACTCAAATCAAGGTAAGGTCGTTAATTGAAGAAGCTAAAGCTAAAATGCACAACTCGCTGCGCGATGAACTAGAACGCTTACAGGCGCTAGCCGCGGTCAACCCTAACGTGCGCCAGTCAGAGTTAGATTTTATCGAACTTCAGCAACAGCAATTGGATCACGTTATTGACCACGCTCAGTTGAATTTTGAAGCCATCCGTTTGATTGTGGTTAGCCAATAGGCAACCACAGTTAAATCCGAGTCATATCGACGTAACCTTTGACGCTGTATCGATAACATGAGTGCTAATCCAGAGTTTGTCTACGCCCCACCGATGAGTCCTTATCTCGAGGTGATTTATCGCGATGACGATATCATCGTATTAAATAAGCCCAGTGGTTTACTAACCGTGCCTGGGCGATTAACTGAACATCAAGATTGTTTGCAACATCGCGTGCAGCGAGTATTACCCAATGCGACCATTGTCCATCGGCTTGATATGGCAACCTCTGGCATTATCATTATGGCGTTAAACAAAGCCAGTCACGTGGCTATTTCGCGCCAGTTTGAACAGCGCCAAACCGAAAAGCTCTACATAGCACGTGTGTTTGGTCATCTGCAGCAGACACACGGCGAGATTGATTTACCGCTGATTTGCGACTGGCCCAACCGCCCTAAGCAAATGGTCTGTCATCAGCGAGGTAAAAAAGCAATCACCCATTATCGGCTGCTGTCGAGCGATGCCTGCACCAGCTTACTCGAACTCAAACCGATCACCGGCCGCTCACATCAACTCAGGGTGCATATGCTCAGTCTTGGCCATCCGATTCTTGGCGACAGATTATATGCCCACCCTAAAGCCTTAGCGATGAGTAAGCGCCTTCAACTGCACTCGCAGTTTTATGCGCTATCTCACCCGAGCACGGGACAAAGAATCGAGTTTATTGCACCGTGCCCATTTGATTAACGCAAACCTTACAACAATAAATAAGGGCTCTGTTTTTGAGCCCTTATTTATTGTTGTGCCGTGTCAGGCGACAGAGTTATCAATGCGTCGCGTCGTTATCCATTAGCCGCCCGCCGTTTAGCGATTAGTTCATACGCAGCTTGAATGTCTTGCGCCTTTTGTTTTGCATCCTGCATCAACTCAGGTGGTAAACCTTTGGCTACGAGTTTGTCGGGATGGTGTTGCGACATTAATTTTCGGTAGGCTTTTTTTACTTCGCGCATATCACTTTGCTCGCTCACCCCAAGCAATCGATAAGCATTACTAAGCTGTTGTTTTTGTTGCGCAGGAGACTGTTGCTGATGAAATTGTTCACCTGCGATAATGCGGTCCAGTAATTGGTCGAGTTCGCGACTGGAGATACCCAATCCCTTAGCTACACGGTGCAATATTGCCCGCTCTTGAGGGTGTAAATCGCCATCGGCGAAGGCCGCTTGAATTTGAATTTCAACGAACATTTGCAGTAGGTCATGGCGACCAAACGAGGCCACTCTTAACTGTCTTACTTTGGCTTCCACATCAAAGTCGGCTTGTTTACCTTCAGCAAACGCGCTCTGGGCTCGGCGCTTTGCCTCATCGTTCAATCCCCAGCGTTGCATTGACGCATTGGCAAAGGCTATTTCCTCTTCACTGACTCGCCCACTGGCTTTGGCGATGTGGCCCATAATCGAATATGTGGCGTCAAAGAAAATATGCTGGCGTTGTTGCTCATTTTTATTACTCAGTGCCTCAAAATCGAAGTTTACGCCTTTATCGATTTTGTGACCTAACCACAAACCTATCAGTGCGCCTATAACTCGTCCCGCCATGAAGCCGAGTAAAAAACCGATGACTTTGCCCCAAATACGCATAACTGCCTGCCTGTTTCCTATCCAATCTATGTATTCTGTTCACCGACGCCAACACCACATTGGCAATGTTGAGCTATGATCGGCTGTTATTAACCGTCGCTGCTAGTGTAGTTCAATCGACAATAGCATTATCGCGCTGCAACTGTTGTTCAAGTTGTTGTAAGCGATATGGTGTGCCAACATCACTCCACAGTCCTTGGTAGTGTTCAGCGCTAATCGCCTGCGACAGCATCGCTTGGCGCAATATCGGACCAAGTGCCTGTTTTTTCTCGGCGAGGCCGGTAAACAATGCCGGTCTGAAGATGCCGATGCCCGAGTATGTTAAGCGATTTTCGTTGCCCTCACTGCGCAATTTACCTTGCACTAGGCTAAAGTCACCTGCCGGATGGTGGTCTGGATTAGAGACCATAATCAAATGCGCCAAGCTGTGTTTCGGCAAACACAATTGACGGTAATCAATATCACAGTAGACGTCGCCATTAACCACAAGAAATGGCTCGTTCCCCAGCAGGTTCAGCGCATTAGCAATACCACCAGCCGTCTCTAAAGCCCCTTCTAACTCCCACGAGTACGCAATGTCTACGCCCCAGTTTTGGCCATTGCCGAAATACCCTTCAATCTGCTCACCGAGATACGCTAAGTTTATGACAAACTGATCAAACCCAGCGGCTTTAAGACGGGTGATGTGATGTTCAATTAACGGCTTATCGCACACCTTTAACAAAGGCTTGGGCGTGTGGTCGGTCAATGGGCGCATGCGTTCACCGCGCCCTGCAGCCAATATCATAACCTTCATGCGTCCGCCCCTTTGTCTTTTATTGCCGGCAACACGATGTTGGCAACCAAGTCACCGAGAAATTGTAATTGTGGATAGCGCCCACAAACATCGACGATGTAAGATAAAGTCAGCGGTATATCGGCCAAGTAGCCCGGTTTGTTATCACGCAAATACAGTCTGGCAAAAATACCACTGGCCTTAATATGACGCTGTAAGCCCATTAACTCAAACCATTGATAAAACTGATCGTAGCTTATCTGCTCTGCAAACTGTTGACCGGCTGTTCTACAAAACTTTTGATAATATTGGGCGAAAAGCGGGCAGACCAAGGCATCGGGCCAACGAACGTAGCAATCTCGTAGCAAGGATACCAAATCATAGGTGACTGGCCCTATTACCGCATCTTGAAAGTCAATCACAGCCAGTTGATTATCGTTAGTCAGCATCAAATTACGGCTGTGAAAATCGCGATGCACAAAACACTGAGGTTGCGCCAAGGCACTGCTTTCCAATATATCAAAGCAGTGTTGTAATTGTCTTTGTTGCTGCTGTGATAGCGATATATTGAGGTACTCAGCCACTAGCCATTGACTAAATATGGCCATTTCTTGTTGTAAAAACGGTCCGTCGTAGGATGTTAATGAGTAGCCGTCAACCGCCTGTACGGTTTGTATTTTGTCGAGTTCAACCAATGCTTGTTGATAGTAACCAAGCATGGTGTGTTCACTGAGCTTGTCACTGAGTAAGCAATTGCCGAAATCTTCAATGCAAAAAAATCCATTGCGCTGATCACAAGCGTATATCTCTGGCACTTTGACTGCGTGTGCTTTTAGCGTTTTGGCAATACTGATAAAGCTGGCGTTGTTGCACTTGTCGGCTGGTGAGTCTACGGCAATATACGACTGGTTTTGATGAACAAAGCGAAAGTAACGACGAAAACCAGCGTCGCCTTTAAGTGCAGTTAAATGAATAAAATCGGTTGAAAACTGTTGCTCTAACCAATTGCAGAGAGCCTCAGTACGGCATGATAAAGACAAGATAAAACCCTAACAATTATTTGTGTAATCACTAGACAAAAAATGACGAAGCTATGTTAAACTATAAAGCAATAATAAGATTAAAGATACCAGAGACTTATTCTCTCCCCTAGCGCGAATAACAAGACTCAGTATCACTGTTGATAATACTTGATACAACATCTCAAGCAAAAAATAACACAATTAGCATTTTTAATGGACAGTGAATGCAGCATCTTAGCAAATTGATATTAATCGCATATATGGCCCCGCCATTGATGGTCAGCGCGCAAACTCAGCCTGAGCCAACGCCAAATCTGGCAGCGCAATGTCAAGTCGCGCCGCCACCAGCTATTTCGTTGAGTAATCTAGGTCTGGACTACGACGACGAGCACATCATCATTGAATCAAAAAAATCAGTGATTGAGAAAAACAAAAAACTGTCCTTATCTGGTGATGTTGTCGTATCGAGCGGACAAAATAAAATACGTGCTGATCAAGTGCTCATCGATAAAGACACAGGCTTATTAGAGACTCGTGGTAAGACGCAATTTCAAAACAACAAAATCACCGTCTCAGCCGACCGACTTAGCGCCAATAGCACAGCGAAAGAGATTGAATTAATCAATTCTGACTATCGCTTAACTCAGGGTTCAACGCGAGGTCATGCCGACAGTTTAACCATCAATGAGCAAGGACTGCGGTTAACCGAATCGACTTTTACCACATGCTCTGAGCCAGTGCCCGACTGGCAACTCAGTGCCGCTGATATCAATCTGTCTACCGAAGATAACCAAGGCGAGGCGTGGAACACCGTATTTCGCATCAAAGACATACCCGTGTTTTATTTGCCTTATTTCAACTTTCCGTTAACCGATGATCGCAAAACCGGCTTTTTATACCCTAAGATATCGACGTCGGGTAATCGCGGCTTTGAATTTGGCCAACCGTTTTATTGGAATATTGCACCCAATATGGATGCCACTATAACCCCGTACTACATGTCCAAACGCGGCACCCAATTACTCAGTGAATTTCGCTATTTAACCGGTGGTCAGTTTGGTCAGTTAAATGTTGAATACCTCAATCGAGATCGGGAGTTGGTTGATGACAGCGCCCGCTATTTACACCGTTTTCAGCATTTTGGCACCTTCTCAGAGCGCTATCGATTGCACCTTGACTACAGCGATATCAGTGACGATAACTACTTAGTTGATATCGGCAGTGATCAGTTTAACAAATCCGATGCGTATTTGTGGCGAATAGGTGAATTGGCGTATTTCGCCGACTTTTGGCACTCATCAATAAAGTTGCAAGATTTTAAAGTGCTCGGTGATAGTAACGACACCTATCGAACCCTGCCACAACTCGAGGCGCAAATGTATCTGCCGTTAGGGCTGTCAAACGCGACCTTTAATGTGTACAGCGAATACTCTCATTTTGAGATCGCCGATCCGCTGCTGCCAACTGCCGACCGATTTCACGTTGAAGCTGGTCTATCGCTACCTGTATCTCGTCCTGGCTGGTTTATCGATACCGATGCGCGTTTAATGCACACCTACTTTAAGCAAGACAATTTGGATTTTGTAATCGCCAATAGTGAGCTAGAGTTAGAGCCTAAAGTGAATCGCACCTTGCCTAAAGTGCGTTTGCATGCGGGTTTAAATTTTGACCGCGATGCCGATCTTTTTTTCCAAGACAAAACGCAAACATTTGAACCGCAGATTCAGTATTTGTACATCCCCAAAGAAGATCAAAACAATATCTTTATCTATGATACATCGCCATTGCAAGACGACTTTAACGGCTTGTTTAGAGACCGTCGCTTTAGTGGCTTAGATCGCATTGCTCAAGCCAATCAAATATCGCTCGGTGCGACCACGCGTATTTTAAGCGCAGATAATGCGGAACTTTTCCGCTTGAGTCTGGGTCGAATTTTCTACTTAAAGAACAGCAATGACTCATTTGATGAGGAAGGCCAACGCATTGACCAATCATCGCTCGCCGCTGATCTGTTTCTACAACTGTTAGAGCGCTGGCAATTACAAACTGAGATTCAATACGATACCGAAAGTTCGTCAACAGAAAAAAGCCAAATCAGCTTAGACTATCGTCATAGCGATGGTCAGTTGGCACAACTCAGTCACCGTTACATCAAAAACTTTTCTGGTGAGAAAATTGAACAAGTGCGCGCCTTAACCAGTTTTCCGATTAATGAAAATTGGACATTTGTTGGTCATGTAACACAAGACCTAGTAGCGCAACGTTCACTCGAAGCATATACTGGATTTCAATACGAAAGTTGCTGTTGGGCCGTGCGTTTTGCTTATCATCGTGATATTAATACCAACTTTGATGTGGATGAGTTGAACAACCAAAGCCGCGATGAATACGACAGTGGCTTTATGATACAGTTTGTCCTTAAAGGTCTTGGCAGTAACCAACAAGCGTTACCTATTGATGACATGCTCGAATCCGGCATATTCGGCTACAAGCGCCCCTACTTTTTGACTAATTAAAAGGCGCCTAATGCGCCTCCTAAAATAACTAAAGATGTAAAATGAAAAAAATTACTAAAACCGCTATCGCATTATCAGGTCTGCTATTTTCGCTAATCAGCAGTGTTCACACCGTCGCCGCGCCACAACCACTGGATCACGTTGTTGCCATCGTCAATTCGGGTGTTGTGCTAGAATCAGACATCAATGATTTGGTCAATACCGTAAAGCAACAGGCTCTAGCTGAAAATCAAAGTCTACCGTCGGACACGGTATTGCGCACTCAAGCCATTGAGAAACTCATTAACGACAGCTTACTCTTGCAAATGGGCGAGCGCATGGGGGTGCAAGTAAGCGACAGTCAATTAGAACAAGCTATCGGACGAATCGCTCAAGAGCGCGGCATGACAGTCGAGCAATTTCGCCAAATGTTAGTCAACCAAGGCGTTGACTACGAACGTTACCGAGAAAGCATTCGCACCGAGTTAATCGTCAATGACGTGCGCAACATCAACGTTCGTCGTCGGGTCAGTATCACACCACAAGAAGTCTCTAACTTAGTGGAATTAATGAAAGAGCAAACTAATGCCAATGTGGAGTATCGCCTAGGTCACATTTTAATTGCCTTTCCAGAAGAGCCGACACAAGCAGATTTAGAAGACGCCAAACAGCGCGCCGACAAAGTTATCGAGTTATTGAACAACGGTTCAGACTTTAAAAAGATTGCCATCGCGTCATCTGGTGCCGACACGGCCCTTGACGGTGGCGACCTCGGTTGGCGTGGTATCAACGAAATGCCAACCTTGTTTGCCGAGTTAGTCGACGGTAAAAACGCAGGTGAAGTATTCGGTCCAGTACGCACGGGTTTGGGCTTTAATATCATCAAGATCCTTGAAACCCGAGGTAAGCAAGTGGTTGAGAAAACTGAATTGCGCGCTCGCCACATTTTAATCAAACCATCAATTATTTTATCTGAACAAAAAGCTGAGCAAATGCTTGCCGATATGCTGGTGCAAATCGAAAATGGCGAAGCCGACTTCGACACCTTGGCCAAAGAGCACTCTGAAGGACCCACTGCAAGTCGCGGTGGCGACCTAGGTTGGGCTGACCCAGCAAATTATGATCCGGCGTTTAAAGAGGTTATTGAGAATCTAGAGGTAGACCAATACGCCAAGCCGTTTCGTTCGTCATTTGGTTGGCATTTAGTGCAACTTACCGGTCGTAGAACCCTAGACGCAACGCAACAGAATAACGAAAATAGAGCGTATCAATTATTGTTTAATCGCAAGTTTGGCGCAGAAGCGCAACGTTGGATGAAAGAAACTCGCGACGCAGCCTATATTGAAATCATGGAAGAGTAACTGCAATGACCGCAAAAATCGCAATAACGCCAGGTGAACCAGCTGGTGTTGGCCCGGACATTTTAATCAACTTAATACAGCAACCTTGGCCAGTACAATTAGTGGCAATTGCCGACCCCGAGTTGTTAGTCCAGCGTGCAAATGCACTAGGCTTACCATTGACTGTAAGCCTTTACGATAGCGACGCAGCGCCAATACCGCATCGAGCAGGTCATCTGTGCGTATTGCCGGTTAAACTCGCCGAACCGTGTGTTGCTGGCCAATTAAACCCCAACAACGGTGCTTATGTGGTCGAAACGCTGCGCATCGCCAGCGAACGCAACATGAGTGGTGAGTTCAAAGCGGTTTGTACGGGTCCCGTGCACAAAGGACTGATTAACAAAGCCGGCATTGCATTTTCTGGTCATACCGAATTTTTTGCTCAACAGGCGAATTGTAATGACGTGGTGATGATGCTGGCAACCGAAGGCTTGCGCGTTTCTTTAATGACCACGCACATCCCACTTGCTTACGTATCAAAAGCGGTAACTCGCGAGCGAATTTTAAAAATAACTCGAATTTTACACGACGATTTACAAGCAAAGTTCGGTATCGACAAACCCAAAATTTACGTCTGTGGGTTAAACCCACATGCCGGTGAAGATGGGCACTTAGGCAATGAGGAAATTACCACCATTACCCCAGCCTTAAATGAACTGCGCGAGCAAGGGATGACGTTAATCGGTCCCCTGCCTGCAGATACCATTTTTCAAGACAAATATTTACAAGATGCCGATGCGGTACTGGCAATGTATCACGATCAGGGCTTACCAGTGCTAAAATATAAAGGGTTTGGTAACTCGGTTAACATTACCTTAGGTTTACCGTTTATTCGTACCTCGGTAGACCACGGTACGGCGCTTGAGCTTGCCGGAACTAATCAAGCCGATGTGGGCAGCTTTAAGGCCGCATTATTAAACGCGATCAACCTGGTACAAAATCAGCAATGAATAAATCACACTTAGGCCATCAGGCGAAAAAACGATTTGGGCAAAACTTTCTCCACGACGACGCCGTGATCAGTAGGATCGTTGACGCCATCGACCCGGCAGAGGGCGAAAACTTAATTGAAATAGGCCCTGGCCTTGGCGCCCTGACCGAACCGGTCATTGAACGCGCAGGTGATATCAGCGTCGTTGAGCTTGATCGCGATTTAGCTCATCGATTACGCCACCACCCGTTTTTGGCGAAGCACCTAACCATTTATGAAATAGATGCGTTGAAGTTTGACTTTGGCACGCTCGCCGAAAGCCAACCGCTGCGCGTGTTTGGCAATTTGCCATACAATATTTCCACGCCGTTGATTTTCCACCTACTCAGTTTTGGCGATAAAATCAAAGACATGCATTTTATGCTGCAAAAGGAAGTGGTTAACCGCATGGCGGCAGGTCCAGATAGCAAAGCCTATGGCCGACTTTCAATCATGTGCCAATACTACTGTCAGGTGATGCCAGTGATGGAAATTGGTCCAGAAGCCTTTCAGCCACCGCCAAAAGTAGATAGCGCTATTGTTCGCTTGATCCCTCGGGAACATATCGAGTACCCAGCGAAAGATATCAAGTGGCTTGGTCGCGTCTGTACCGAAGCATTTAATCAACGACGTAAGACCATCCGCAACAGTTTGAAAAAACTGATTAGCGCTGAGCAACTAGAGCAATTAGGGATCAGTGCTTCACTGCGCCCTGAAAATATCAGCTTGCCAGATTACGTGAAAATTGCTAATTATTTAGCAGACAACCCGCCACAACAATAATTTGGGGTAAACGATGAGCAGTAACGATCCGGGCCAACTGGTTAGTGTCTCAAGTCAGGTAGATTTTATCGAGGATCAATCTGATAGTTATCAACAGCGTTATGTATTTAGCTATACCATAACCATTGAAAATAACAGTGACAAAACATTACAGCTCATCTCCCGCAGTTGGCTTATTACCGATGCTGACGGCCAAAAAGCAAGCGTAGAAGGCGATGGCGTGGTTGGTCAACAACCGATCTTACACAGCGGACAGCGTTACCGTTATACCAGTGGCTCAGTGATAAAAACGCCGATCGGTGCAATGGAAGGCTTTTATACCATGCGCGACCTGGACGGCAACCAATACCGCGTCAACATTCCCTGTTTTTCATTAGCTGTGCCCAATATCGTTAATTAGACATGGCCATTTATCTCATTGGCGATGTCCAAGGTTGCTACGCATCGTTACAGAAGCTGGTTGATAAAATAGCATTTGACCCGGTTCAAGACCAATTGTGGTTTTGTGGTGACCTCGTTGCACGCGGAGAAGACTCGCTATCAACACTGCGCTACGTATCAGGACTTGGCGAGGCCGCTAAAACCGTACTTGGCAATCACGATTTACACTTACTGGCCACCTACTACGGCGTTAGTAAGGCCAACAAAAAAGACAAACTAGACAACTTACTGCACGCCAGTGACTGCGCGCAACTGATGGAATGGTTACGCCAACAACCGCTGGTCTTAGCCCTTCCCGATGGCAATGGCTTTTTAAGTCATGCTGGCTTGCCGCCTAACTGGAGTAGCAAAAAAGCACTAAAGATGTCAGCATTTGTCAGTCAACGTCTACAAAGCAAGAAACCGAAAAAGTGGTTGCGTGCTATGTACGGCAATTTACCCAATCATTGGCAACACTGCCACAGTGATATTGAGAAGTTTCGCTTTACCGTCAATGCGCTAACGCGCATGCGCTTTTGCTATCAAGACGGTGGTTTAGAATTTAAATCGAAGAATTCACCCAAGGCGAATACCAACAAGCATTTACAGCCTTGGTTTGAGGTACATCAAACGCTCGACAAGCTACAATGGGTGTTTGGTCATTGGGCCTCTTTAGAGGGGCGCGTTAACGCCGATAACATATACGCCCTAGATACAGGATGTGTGTGGGGCGGACGTTTAACCGCGTTGCGCTGGGATGATAAGCAGCTATTTCAAGTAAACAGCACAAAATAGACTATTTAACTACTTCCATAATTAATATTAAATTCATATACTTGAACAAAAAGTTAATGAGTTATTAAACAATGGCCCTAGAGCAAATTGGCGTTTGTGCGGAACCCAACCTGCACAGTTATTATTTACTGTTTAACGTGCTTGATAACAAGCACGCGTTTATCCGCAAGATTCTCGCTAAGTTGCCCGCCATGTTTGATGCGTATAACGACAGTTACTCTGAAGCCAACCTCAACACAGTGATCGCGATAGGCGCTGCATACTGGGATAATTATTACCCGTTAGGGCGTCCTCATAAACTGGCGCCGTTTAATCACATTGAATCCCATAACCGAATAGCACCAGCCAATAACTACGATCTATTTATCCAAATTCGCAGTGATCGGGCCGATGTTAACCACGCGGTATCAACTAAAGTGTGCGCCTTGCTTGGCGACGCAGTCGAGTTGGTAGAACAAGTAAAGGGGTTTCGTTATTTAGACGGTCGAGACCTCACCGGTTTTGTCATCGCCCCAGATAACCCCAGAGGGTTACACAAACAGACAGTCGCCCTTGTCGATAACAGCCATGGTATTTTTAGCAAGGGCAGTTATTTACTGATCCAACGATTTTGCCACAATATGAGCGCCTGGCAGGAGCTGACAACACAACAACAAGAGTTAATAATCGGGCAAGCAAAATACGAAGATTTACAGACCCTTGCGACCGAACCTGAACCAACGTCACATCGGGCGCGAACCACCTTATATGACGATGATGGCAACGCCAAGCAAATACTACAGCAGAGTATGCCCTATGGTCATATGAAAAACCAAGGCCTGTTTTACGTCGCCTTTTGTCACAATGCCGAGTATCTAACCGAGCATTTAGCAAGCCGCTACACCGGTGACGCACTCGGCCACTGCGATCAACTGCTCGACTATACTCAAGCAGAAACCGGTGCGACGTTCTTTGTCCCATCAAGCGAACTACTAGAAGCGGCTGCGCAGGGCTAGCAAAAACAGTACTATGTTCGCACGGATAAAACACAAAAGGCGCGATTTCTATCGCGCCTTTTGTGTTTGTCGAGCTGAGCCCAGGGTTTGTTGACCCTAGCGGCTATTCCATCTTTTGAAATAGCTCAAACAGGTTTTTCTTAATTTGTTCAATTTCATCAACTGACGTAGGCGAAATGAAGATAGTATCATCGCCGGCAATGGTGCCCAACACGCCGTCGGCCTTACCGAGCGAGTCCAATAGTCGGGCAATCAATTGAGCCGCACCTGGGCTGGTGCGCACAATTAACATCACTTCATTTGACTCAATATCAAGAACTAATTGTTTTAACGGGCTTTTTGCTGTTGGCACCCCTAATTCAGCGGGTAAGCAGTAAACCATTTCCTGACGCGCATTACGAGTTCGTACAGCGCCAAATTTACTCAGCATACGAGAAACTTTAGATTGGCTAACGTTATCAAAGCCTTGCGCTTTTAGCGCGTCGACGATATCACCTTGTGAGCCAAATTGCTCTTGCTTAAGTAAATCTTTAAAAGCGTTTACTAAGGCTTCTTGTTTTTGCTGCATACTCATAAATATGTCTTTTACTCCAGTTGCGTTGGCGCTTCCTGCATACCTTGGCGTCACTTTTATCAGCAATCGGATATTGCTGAGCCAGTTTTAAGGCGAGGTGTTCAAATTACATGACATTTGACCATTTTTTCCAGACGCCTATCATAGCACTATCGGTCTATTATTGACAAAAGTGTTTGTATTTTAAGGCTCAATTTTGTATCTTTTGTGCACTAAAAAAATTGAAGTAATTACTCAACCCCAGTGCACAAGGCTGAGTTGACAATTACTCCCTCAAATCACTTCTGGAGAAATTCAATGAAAGTAGCTGTATTAGGTGCAGCCGGTGGTATCGGTCAAGCATTATCTCTTTTACTAAAAACTCAACTACCTGCGGGTTCTGAGCTTTCTTTGTATGACGTAGCGCCTGTTGTTCCCGGTGTTGCTGTTGACTTATCTCACATCCCTACCGATGTTACCGTTAAGGGCTACGGTGCTGATGACCTAGCACCTGCATTACAAGGCTGTGACATTGTAATCATTCCAGCAGGTATGCCGCGCAAACCGGGCATGGATCGCGCAGATCTATTTGCCGTTAATGCGGGCATCATTAAAACTCTAGCCGAGGGTATTGTTGCTAACTGCCCTAAAGCCTTAGTTGGTGTTATTACCAACCCGGTAAATGGCACCGTGCCTATTGTTGCCGAAGTATTTAAAAAGGCTGGCACTTATGAAGCAAACCGCGTATTTGGTGTAACAACCCTTGACGTTATCCGCAGTGAAACTTTTATTGCTGAGTTAAAAGGCAAATCAACCAACGATATCAAAGTGCCGGTTATCGGTGGTCACTCTGGTACCACAATTTTACCACTACTGTCTCAAGTTGAAGGCGTTGAATTTAGCCAAGAAGAAATCGATGCTCTTACACCGCGCATCCAAAATGCTGGTACAGAAGTTGTTAACGCCAAAGCTGGCGGTGGCTCAGCAACGTTATCAATGGGCGCAGCTGCGGCTCGTTTTTGTATGTCACTAGTACGTGGTTTACAAGGTGAAGCCGATGTTATTGACTATGCATACGTTCAGGGCAACACTGGTGACGCTGAGTACTTCGCTCAACCTGTACGCCTAGGCAAAAACGGTGTTGAAGAGTACTTGCCGTACGGCGAGTTAAGCGCTTACGAGCAAAAAGCAAAAGACGACATGCTTGCAACGCTGAACAAAGACATTCAAGAAGGTATTGATTTTATCAATCAATAGGCCTAGACCAATAAAAAAAAGCCGGCGCATGCGCCGGCTTTTTTTTGTCGCTTTACTTACTCAAGCTAGCTTGCCAATCAGCGTCAGCCAATTAGCTATTCATTGCGCCTCGTTAGTCACTTTGGTTGTTGAGTACAGCCACTACATTAGCTTCGTATTGGTCCTGCTGCTCGGTAAAAAAACCGGTATGAGCTTGTACTAGCTTACCGCTTCTGTCGAAAATAAAACTACTCGGCATCCCCTTGAGCTTAAATTGTTTAGCTAACCGCCCTTGAGGATCGTAAAGTATCGAAAAATCGACAGGGTGCTGTTGGATAAACTCGTTGGCCATCGACCTTTTTACGTCGAGATTAACGGCGACAATAACCAAGTCTTGTTGTTGATACTTTTTTTGCATGTCATTCATCCAAGCGAACGACTGTTTACACGGAATGCACCAAGACGCCCAAAAATCGACATAAACAACTCTGCCCTTATTGGCCGCAAGCAACGCCTTAAATTCGGCGATACTATCTACCTGAGCCGCACCACTAGACGACTCGCTAGCGCTTACCTTGCTCGGCAATAACAGCGATGAATAGGTCAACAAAAAAATGAACAAGGCTTTTGCGTACATCATATAAGCTCCTTATACACGCATCGTTATTCTTGTTTGGTTTTTAACTCTTGCTTTACTTGCTCGGTTAAACAGCGCTCATCGCGTTTATCGTCGCGAAAGTAACGAATATCAACACAATCTTGTTCATATCGGCGTTCGAGCTCTGTACGAATTATTGGTTGGCCGTCAGCGTCTTTGATTTGTTGCTGTAAATGAGCACAATATTGACGTTGCTCTTCATTAAAAACAATGTCTTCACAGCCGTAATTGTCTGACGACGCACAACCGAGCATAACACACGCTGTCACTCCGACAGCCCAAAGAGATACAACTGTTTTCATTCTACCACCTCTACTTATCCACAAACACTCACGGTTATGACATAACGCGCATTGATTGCTCACTTAACATTAAAATTAACATAGCATTGGCATAACTAAGTGGCAATAAATAACAGCGGCTATTTGCCCTTGGCGCAAGACGCCAAGGCAATTTAGTTGACCAAATCTATCGGTAAAAAAAAGGCTAGATAAATCCAGCCCTTATCAGTTATATGTGCGCCATTACATTGCGTTTTTGGCGCCTTAACTTTTCAGTGAAACAAACTCAGGGTACGCTTCAATACCACAATCAGATTTATCGACACCGTTGTATTCTTCTTCGTCACTCACTCGGATACCCATGGTTTTCTTCAACACAAACCAAACGGCGAAGCTGGCAGCAAATACCCAAGCAAATATAACGAATGCACCGTATAGTTGCGCGCCAAAGGTTGCCTCTGAGTTACTAAACGGCACGACCATAAGAGCGAAGAAGCCAACCACACCGTGAACCGAAATAGCACCAACTGGATCGTCAATTTTCAGCTTGTCTAATGAGGTAATTGAGATAACCACTAACATGCCACCTAGTGCGCCAAGTAAGCTGGCAAACAATGGTGATGGTGATAAAGGATCAGCAGTTATGGTTACTAAACCAGCTAATGCGCCATTTAAAATCATGGTTAAGTCGGCCTTGCCCCAAATCACTTTGTTCAACAATAAAGCGGCAATAGCACCCGCAGCGGCAGCAGCATTGGTATTGACAAAAATCTGACCAACCGCTGTGGCATTTTCAGCATCCGAAACAAGTAATTGTGAACCGCCGTTAAAGCCAAACCAACCCATCCATAAAATGAACGTACCAAGCGTTGCCAGCGGCATATTTGAACCTGGGATTGGGAATATTTCGCCATTTTTACCGTATTTGCCTTTACGAGCACCGAGTAAAATAACCCCCGCTAAGGCTGCAGCTGCACCGGCCATATGAACAATACCTGAGCCGGCAAAGTCGCTAAAGCCCGCTTCAGATAAAAATCCACCGCCCCATGTCCAGTAGCCTTCAACGGGATAGATAAAACCAGTCAGTATTACGGTAAAGACTAAAAACGCCCACAGTTTCATTCGCTCTGCAACGGCCCCTGATACGATAGACATTGCCGTTGCAACGAATACCACTTGGAAGAAGAAGTCAGACTCGAGTGAATGGTCTGCATCTGCTGCCTGGCTACCAATTAACGTCGCCACAGACGGTAACATTCCCCCTTCGGCATTATCAACGTACATAATGTTATAGCCAACCAGTAGGAACATAACGCAAGCTATTGAATATAGTGATATATTCTTTGTTAAAATTTCGGTGGTGTTCTTTGAGCGCACCATACCTGCTTCAAGCATGGCAAAACCCGCAGCCATCCACATAACTAAGACGCCCGAAAGCAAAAAGTAAAAGGTATCAAGAGCAAAGCGAAGCTCTGCAACCGTACCTGATAAAGTCGTTAACTCTTCCATCATTTCCCCCTGTTAAAGTGCTGCAGAATCTAGTTCGCCAGTGCGAATTCGCACGGCTTGATCAAGATCGTAAACAAATATTTTACCGTCACCAATTTTGCCGGTATGCGCTGATTTGCTGATAGCTTCCACTACGCGCTCTGCATCTTCGGATTTCACCGCAATCTCCAGCTTCACTTTCGGTAAGAAATCGACTTGGTACTCCGCCCCCCGATAAAGTTCGGTATGTCCCTTTTGACGACCAAAACCGCGTACTTCAGATACGGTTAGACCTTCAACACCAACTTCAGAAATTGCCTCTCTGACGTCGTCCAATTTAAATGGTTTAATTATTGCGTTTATTAATTTCATCTCGCCCCCTAAGTAGTTGCTATCCTATTGCTTTCAATTTGCGTACCACAAGAACAAAAACAATAAAAAACAATAGCTTAATATGAGCTGGTGATATTCAAAGGAAACTCGCGCACCAAATAAGTGCATCAGAACTGGCTCGTTGACCAATTGTTGTGCTTGTTTTGATTGATCATCGCCACTTAAGTTGAGAATTCGTGGCTACCTGAGATTTTGAGATTAAGTACACGTATAAATGAAAACTAAGTTAGATCTTCTTCGTTCTCTAAAATAGCGGCTCTATTAGAGATAATTGTACATTCCGCACTAAATTGACCACGAAACCCGCATTTATCTTCAAGCCTTAAACGGCCAAATCAACTCCCGAACCTTGCCTTGAGCGCTTGAAGTTTACTGCGCCATAAAAGGTATTTACGAAGTGAATTGCAAATAGACTGGAATTGTTCATTAGACGTTGGCGTTCATCTCATCAAAGCTAGCTAATGAGGCATTAACCAAGTCAGCGATATGCAAGTCATGTGGCTTTGTCACAAGTCAAACACTGAACTACACTCTAATTGAATGGGCAAGGACATGCTCTCGACACGGTTACCTTGCTTTTCTTCCATCATTTCAATTAAAAGGATTTACCATGCTTATTCTCATCCGAAAAATTGGACAAACTATCCATATAGGCAACAACATAGCCTGCAAAATTATTTTAATCCAGGGGGAACAGGTGAAAATCGGAATCGACGCACCAGAAGCGGTCAGCGTGCATCGCTCTGAAATCAACAAGCGGATCAAGTCGGAGATAAGAGCATAAAGGTTATTCAGACTTTATATAGTGTGAGCATCAGGAGTTATCCCATCAGTTTCATTGTGCGGCAACTCCTTCGGTGGAAAATTCTTACTTTAAACGTCTCTGTTGTGCCAGACTCGGCCCGTTAGCTATTTCTAATATACGGTAGCTTTGGAGTATTAACGCCACGTCAAGCGACAAATAATTGTAGTCTAAAATTAGCGAGGAACGAGCAAAAGCCAGCTATTTTTTGTCCGTTTAAGCAACTTATTATTAAAACAGTACGCTATCCTTTAGCTCATTGTATATGAGTATTGCTTCGCTATATGATTCGGCTAATGCACCATCTATATTACCATTATTTTTATTAAGCAATAAACTTACTGCTTTTTGAGAACCATTGAGAGCGGCTAATAATAGTTCGTATGGAAGTATTTCAATGTACTCCTTTTCACGCTTTAACTTACCAGGGATGCTATTAATAAAATCAGCTATTTCTTCGGTAGTTAAATGAGGCATGGAAAGTAGTAATTTTTTTTGAACGCTGTAACTACCTAATTTTGAAAAATCTAGTTTAGTTAATTTAAATGGAAAATATATTCGTTCACCTTGCCAGAATACTAAAGCTTGCTCTTCAATTAAAATATGCTGTTCTAAGCATTCGATTTTAACAGTATCCAAAGCTGACCAAAAATAAGTAACTTGATCATTCAAAATGGAAACTGTCACCTCTGAATGATAGTCAGAGTTTTCTTCATACCAAGTAGAAATACCTACAACACATTGATCATTAAAGACGTAATGCCGAGGGTTGTACTCTTTATCGGTGTCATTATAGAAAGATATGACTGCATCTAAAGTTGAACCTAATGAAACTGTTGCTTTTTGAGTTAGTTGATTTGATTCGAATTGATTTTGCTTAACTCGAATATTCTTATGCAAATGCTCATTATCCCCATCATACTTCTCTGTTGTACTACCCCGACGGATGAATTTATCTCCTTCTTTTAGCTTCCAAATATTCTTAGCTACATAGCTTATGTTTTCGCTAGGATATATCGTAATAATACCAATAAATTTTTCTGGAGCAGTGTCATTGAAATTTATATTTTCATATGACAATTTGGGGCAATTACTTATGAATCCTTTAACTGCGTTTTGAAATTTAGCATCATCTAAAAAGGGGACTCCTATGATGGTTTTATCATCGCCAATACCAACAAAAATAAATGAATGGGCATTGGGATTACTATTATTCATTGCACAAATTAAGCGAATTAATTTAGCTCGCCCAGATTCAGAGGTAATATCAATTTGTTGTTTATAATCAAGGTACTCTGTTTCTGAAGGTATTTCAGATAATGACAACTGGAGTAATTTATTACGATTTAACACTTAACCCTCCACTTTTCATAACAATTTAATAGGGCAAAATAGCGCGTTTTTCTAGCGCTATTACTCACTTTTTTAATTTACACGCTAGTATCAAACTTAGTAACTTATTGCTAGATGTGAATCGACCTGACTAACCTAGACATTTTTGGATAAAAACAATTTAGAGGCATCTCACAACTGAGGTCTGAAAGTGTTAGAACTACGCACGTTATATACATAGAAATTAACCCTGACTTGTATGGACTAATTCATATGGGTAGAGTTATCTGAAATCAACATTTCTACTTAAGCAAATCCTTTTTAATTATTTTAAAGTAATCAATTATTCCATCTAAAAAATCAGGGTCAGACTCTTTAATTTCTTCCCAAGAATTTTTAGACTTAATCAGAGTCAGTATCCTCCCCTCTGGTTTATTTGACCAGCTTTTAACGGCTGTTTCGACCTCTTTATTTGAATTACAAATAGAATCAATTTTCACCTTAATATCATCTAAGAGCTTTTCAGTATTTAAGAAATCATCATCAGGCATTTCCAAAGGATTCAATTGTCTGACAGATTTAAGTTTTATCAAGCTTTCGATCAGGCTATCTATCATTTCTAGTTCAGATTTATGTAAAACAAGACTCTTATTAAATCTATAAGCTTTATTAGTAACTCTCCATGCAAAGAAAGCTGAGACAGCGGAAAGCACAGCAGCAATAACACTAACACCGGAAAAAAAATCCATTATTCAGCTTTCCTCTGGCATTTATTCAGCAATTACAAGCACGACACTATTAGAGATACTTTCTATCAGCTCTGTTTTTTCCAAGGATTTTTGCTTAGCTGGTTCAATAAAGTCCACACCATGATTTATCAGCATTGGCAGTGCATAAGCTATTTTAACGGCATAATTTACATTTTGTGCCAATGTTCCCGTAGCTCTAATAGCTGCTGATTGATTTAACGATGCAGAAGCAATGCCAATGACTACGCCTTGATTAGTTACCATTGGGCTACCAGAGTTTCCGGGCTGGATAGGCGAACTGATTTGAAAATAACGTGTATCGCCTTGGATACCTGAATTAGCATTAATATAGCCGAATGTCGCTTTTTGTTCGTTACCTTGTAACCCTATATTTGGATAGCCTAATACAGCAATTTCAGTCCCTTGCTTCGTTTTCGTCTTAAGCTCAATAGGCAAACCTTCAACCGCCTCCTCTACTTTGAGCAAAGCGATATCATTGCTCGGGTCATGATCAACTAAAGTAGCCGATACAGATTTACCATTTAGAATAATTGAAATGTTTGATGAACCTTCTATTACGTGACTATTGGTAAGCACATAACCATCATTAGAAATAAAGAAACCTGTGCCAGTTGCAATTCCTTTAGAAGTCTCAGGTTGAGGCTCATCTGGTATATTTTTAGTAGGTGCCACTGTTTGCGCATCATATTTCTTTTTCATTGCTAAAGCATACTGACCACTTTGTCTAACTTTATTAGTAGCTTGAGCACCTTCCTCTGTTACTCTCATTAAAGTATTTAAATACTTCTCTGGTAACTGAACAGTTTCTTTCGCTGAGCCATATTCAAAAAGCTGATGCCAAGTTCCTTGATTGTTCTTAAGGACAACATAATTATCTGGCTTATCAGTGTTTGTATTAAAGAAGCCCCATAGATTTGCCGTGTTAGTCGAGTTGGTATCGAAATTTTGTCTATTTCCGAAGAAATAACCATTGCCAAAATATCCTATTTGCGTTGCCGTTCCATCATTATATTTTCTATAATTTGAGCCTAGTGCTATCCCTGTAGTCTTATCAGTTTCAACTGATAGGTACACATAATCTATCTCGCCATCACTTTTAGTAACAGCATAATTATCTAGTGTTTTTACAGAATTATTACCTTCTCTTATGTAGAGGCCATATTTGACAATATTCGCTCCCTTTACTCCGCTATAGTAATATTGTTCAGATATACCACCTTTTACATAGCCTATTTCATAGCTCTCTACAGCACCTAGATTTGCGACCACTTTACCAAGCCCTGATGCTTTGCCTCCCTCGCATTCACCATCCCAAGTGATTGAGTAGGACTGGCTCTCAACTGATACAGGTGCATACCTTTCCATCAACATTTCACAAGGCTCGCTCTTATTCTCAGGCTGCTTCCAATTCGATTTGTATTGTATTAATTCATTTAAGGATAATTTGGATTTATATTCAGGTATTTCTGATTCAGAAACTTTTCGATAAATTAGTGTGGAATTACAACCTATTAATAGAATGCTGATCCCTATGGTTAATGGTAAAATAGTTTTCATACAAATTCCCTTTATAATCTTTTTTGTCATATATTTTTTATTGAGATAAATATAACGAATAAAAAACACTATGTCATTGATGTCACAACACTAATTATTAATTCATTCCATCCTGTTAAATAACAGTTCAAAAAGTAGTTATTCTGCAATACACTCGTTGAGCTTGTTTCTTCAAAAATCTTACTTTGAACAACAGGATCAGTTTAATTGTTTTTGATAGTCTTCAGCCTAAAATGGAGTATTAGCGCTAACTCGTTTTGGGGCATAAATGACCTAGCTCAGCAGTACCCGCTCAACGTCAGCTATTCAGATTTGAGCCTATTGCAGTAAATGACTGTGACCGTCCGTTTATCGACATTGCAGTCTGTCAGATTAAGCCTAAACCCTGTCAATGACAAGTGTCAGATTAGATATGAGCTACTACATATAAGCGTTATTTAGGCTATATCACGTTATGTTGCATTAAGTCTTCTCTATACCATCAATTTAATGTCCAATTCATTTTAATGCTCAAAATAGTTATCGTAATTCCAATAAAAATGTTCACAAGATGTTTTGATGCAAAACTATGTGAATAAACCTTCTTTAGACAGTCAACGTCAAAACTCAGTGTTATCGCTTTTTAGGCTCATAACGAAAACCATTCAATTTTATGGTAAATAAGTCGCAGACATCCGTTGGCCCTATAATGCCCTTCTTAACTAACTCACTAGCAAAAGCGCAGCGTTCTTTGTCCGATGGATATTGATTTTTAATAAACTCTACAGCAGCATTTCTTTGACTGATCAACTTTTCGCACTCATTGAGCAGCTTAATATTTTCAGCTTCTACACGGCGCAAGTGTTTAATGCTTTCAACACTTAACTGAGCAAACTTTTTACGCCATTCATAGACCGTAGTGCTATTCACGTTGTGTTTTCTATAAAACTCAGAATTTCCTCCCCCCGCTTCTTCGAGTTCACTTAAAACCTCAAAAATCTTTTCAGATGAATACTTGTACTTAACCAAAACACCCCCAAAACCCAATCGACATTAAAAAAAACAATTAAAGAAACAGCCCTAAAGCTAGATAAAAAGCACCATTAAAGCAATATAAAATCTTTAATTTAAAAAGCGCAAATGGTTCTGTGTTTTTTTCTGCTCTGACAGTCTTTAATACAGCCATAATTCGAGTGGCTCAAATCGAGCACTCTAAAAGTTGAATTTAACGCTGTTCTAGGTAGGCACAATGAATGTGAAGTACAATGCAAATAAGCATCGTGGCCGACATATATTTCGCTTTTACTCAAAAAAGGCGGGTACAACAATCAAGGTAGAGTCTTTTCTCGAATACTGCTATGCATGTATTTTTGAGTGCGACCCTCAAATTTCCTCATTCGCTAGCCAAGTTGAGACGATGCACATTGAGAATCCATTACTCGAAAAAATCTCAGCAAAAACACCTGATTTTCTCGTTGAATATATTAATGGCAGTTCTGAATATATTGAAGTGCATAGTTCGACTAAAGTTGATGATAAATATCAGGCTACTATTCAGAAATTTTCTGACTATTCACAGTCGCTCGGGGAACCCGAAATACGCATAGTAACTGAAGTTGGTTTGTCACCTATAGTCAGAGTTAATTATCAATTAATCGCTTCATGCAAGTCTCTAGAATTATCCTTCTCAATCGATGATTGTGACTTTGCAGAACTCACCACATTTAATGATTTAATTGAATCACTAAGTGAAATTTCTAACTCAAGCGTTGAAGAAGCATATTATTTGTTATCAAGTGGATTTTACCAATTCGACATATCGTCCTTGTTGGAGGGCGATACCCTACTTACAAGGGTAAAAACATGGTAACGGGTATTGGTATCGGTTCGAAATTTTATGATCAAAAAGGTGAAATTCAAACACTGATTTTTGCAGATGCATACAATTATGTTCTTGAAAAAGATGAAGATAAATCTCAAAAAACAATGCTGTCATCTCAAGATTTCGAAAACTATCTTGATGAACAAAAATACATACATAAGCTCGAAGAGAAACCTCACGTACCTCTCACGGAATATCAAAAGGCAGATAGAGATGATCGCTTAAAATATATTCTCACGTTAAGAGATTTAGTAACTAGCCAAGGTTTAGCAGCCACGACGCTCAACACGTACAAGGAATTGATTAAGGAAGTTGAAAAACGACACCCTGAGACCTTGATCAAGAAGCATCCTGCGCAAACAACAATAGCGCGTTATTGGCGAACATGGGTAATATCTGGATTTGATCCAGATAGCCTAGCGAGTAAACGGAGATTTGCTGCATCTCGTTTAAATGCAAAAACCGAAGCCGAGATACAGGCTCACGTATCGACAGTCTGGTCTGCTAGTGATTCAAAGATTAAGAGAGCTCATTACGCAGCCTACAAATGCGCAGTTGAAGAAAAAGCAAAAATAGATAGCGAAATAAAGCTAGCGAGTGAAAGAACTTTTTATAGGAGACTTGGATCATTAAAAGAGGTCGGCGACAAATTAAATAACCCGAGGCTTTCATCAGCATCCAAGAATCAATTATTACTGACTTTACGAAGAAGCATCAGAACGTACTTTGCCATGCAACGAGTAGAGCTCGATAGGCTTCATGTGAATATGTGTCTCATTGATGATGAGACCCTGAAACCAACAAAGACAATTTCTCTCTATACCGCAATCGATTGTATGACTCGATACCCAATTGCTGTCGTTGTCGATTATGGAAAAGCAGAAAACAAAGAAAATGTCCTAAACCTTCTGAGACAGTGTTATTTTTCTGATGAAAATTTAATCGCGAAAGGAAAGCCATTTACCTTGGTCATGGACAATGGCGCTGGTTTTAACAACGCAGCCATCTGGAAAGCCTGTCAACGATTAGGTATAAGTCCCGTTTACACGCCGTCAAATCAGCCAGTTAAAAAACCCTTCGTAGAATCTTTTAACAAAACCCTGCGGCAGTCATTTTTCAAGGGAATGATTCTTGAGGATGATAAAGGTCTTAAAACAGTGGGCTTTAACAGTTACAAAGGCAAGAGAACAGATATAAACAATGAAAAGCTAGAGAAAAAAATGGAAAAATATGCTGATGTGAAGGTTAGTGACTTTCTTCGCTTGCTTAACATTTTTTTAACAGAGTATACGCACAAATTTCATGAGGAAGCAAAGTTAGTTCCGGTGGTTGCGTGGAATGAGTCAATAAAAAGAACTCCTAGACCACACACCCCTTATAATCAAATGCTTCAGGCATTTCATGTTTTAAAAGATAAACAAAGTAACAAGTTACAAGCTCGCGGAAGTGTTCATATTTTGGGCGAGAATTTTTTTAGTGATGAGCTGAAAACCCTCTATCAGGAGATGGTTACGTACTCTGACAATGGGGAGAATCCAGATGTCGAAGTGTTCTTTGATCCATTCGACGCTCGCTATGTGACGGTTAGCTTTATTGATCCTTTGACGAATCAAGCTCGCGAAATATTAGCCGCTAACGCCAATCTAGATAGTATGCCTTGCCCCATTTCTTTTGATGAATTGAAAGGTTTTAAGCCTAAGAGCTATGATATTTTCCAAGGCAAAAAACATACACCTACAGGCTACTACCAAGGAAACGTGGAAAGTTTTTACCCTCAGAAAACCCGTGAAAAAACCAGCGGGCCTAAAGCTCCATCATTTGAGGAAAACATCAGTCAGGGGCTTACTGTTTCAGAAAGAATAAACAACTCAAACAACTCAAATCCTTCTGATTCAAAAGCATTTTATGCAAACTTAGATATTACTGAACATCAAGAAGAGTCAGGTTCGAAGATACCGAAAGACTCAGTAGTTAAAACACCAAGTGGTAAAGCGCGACGATGGTAATAAAAAATAATTCAAACTATCCTTTTATAAAAATTCCTAGCTCATTAGTAAAACATGATTCATTAGAAGTGGCTTGGCAAAGAATATGTCGTGTGCATGCAATGCATACTCAGCCTAAAAATAAAAAAGGGGTTCTCATATATGGGGAATCCGGTGAGGGAAAATCATTTCTAGCTGAACAATATGAGGCTCTATTTCCACCAAGAAAAGTTCGAGAAAAAACGTTTAGACCTGTTTTTAGATATCGCTTCAAACAATCCAATAAGCAGATAGATGATATATTAAAGCTCTTAATCAAAGCACTCGGAACAACGCCACCAAAGGGTAAGACAGAGCCTGGAGAGTTAGATGAACAGTTTCGTCACTTAGTTAAAGAGCTGGGTGTTGAACTTATTATTTTAGATGAAATACAACAAGTTTTACCCAACACCGACGGTGTCACAGCACTCAATACGCTCAAATACTTTTGTAGCTTGCTTGATGAGCTTCCAGCCTCAATCGTGTTTATTGGTAGTGAACGGGCTATGAGACTACTAACCTTTGGGAAAACAGATAAAACTGTAGATGATAATGAGCAGTTGAGCCGCAGAATGATGCGCTCTGTAAAGTTAGAAAAAATAGAGCCTCGAACTGACGACTGGCTTGAATGTATCAATTGGTTTATCGACAAAATAGGCTTTCCATTTTTAAATTACAAAGATGGGCCTTTACTCAATAGGTTATATCTCGCCTATATGGAACGCAGTTTCAGTACGCTAGAGAGCTTGTTTTTACTTGAAGACATGTCGGATATAAAAGATAAATCGGTGCTACTGTCAAAGTTGAAAGAGAACTACTCCATGTACGGAAAAGCCAAATTAAACCCATTTTGTTCAGACGACCTTCCTGATAGTGAAGTCAATACCCTTGTTAATCGTATTTTTCAAACAGGCCACTAGACACCTTTTATGCAACTTGCAGTTATTCCCACGATGTACCCCGATGAAAGCAACATTGGATATGCTCTCCGATTGGCGATGCGAAATGGCTTTACTTATATAGATAGAATGATACCTAAGTCATTAATAAATAGAATAGTGCGCGGGCATGAAGTTTCCTTGTCGTCGGATATCCAATTTTACGCAAAATCACATAAGCTCAAGCGAGCCTACATAAAAACCCCTCTTTTTGAACTAGCCACACAAATAGAGCCGAAAATTTGTTTACGCTGTATTCATGAAAAGGGGTATATAAATTCTGAAGTTCAATGCCCTTTCACTCACCAATGCTCTGAGCATCGTGAACCGCTAATTGACAAGTGTGGTAGCTGTAATCACCCCCTAACCTGGGATATAACATTGCTGAAAGGCAGGTGCTCTTCTCCACTGTGTGGATTGGAGTTGACTCCATTACGCTCGCATAGTTTTACCTCTTTAAGTGAGAGCCAAGTTGCTGACTGCCTTTTGATTTCTTATTTTATAAATAACCTAGATGAGCCGTTTGTAAAACGAAATAGGTTTGCTTCAATACCTAACTACCAAGAAAGAGTAAAAGATGGATATGAGCTTCTAAACAATCTTAATTTTGCTAGGGAATTGGTTTATAAATCTATCAATAAATTTTCTGATTTGTATCCCCTAAACTTTGCTGGAACATCATTAAATATCTTATTTAAAAATCTAAAAAACATTTGGCCTGCAAGCTGCGTTATTCAGCAACACGATAAAATTGCTCGAATAAACTTCAGTAACGAGATACTTCCATTGTATGTACATAACGAAGTAGCTTGTGAGTTATTAGCCCTCCCTAGACATAAAATGCAATTGCTATTAGATCATGGGCTAGTAAAAACAAAGAGAGGAACCAACCTTCATCATAATACGCCTGTAGATGTATCACCTGTAATTAAGTTACTAACTGGATACAACAAGACAAATAAAATGAAATGCCTCTCAGGTATGACTGAAGTCCTTTATCGTGGAAATATTGACTTGAGCGATATCATTTTAGCCATCAAAGACAAAACACTTATTATCGGCTTTCAGGCAGGATCAGACCTCATATCTTCAGTTTATTGCAATCCAAAAGATTTAAAAAAACTTTCAAATGATTTGCGTTTAGGCTTAAAACATAAGCCCTTATCGATAATTAACCCTAGCATAAAAAGTGTGGTTCACACATCGCCAAGTAATAAACGAGTTAAAGCAAGTGCAAATATTTATCAACTGGACTTAAATATTTAAGTGATACTATTTGAAAAGGAATCACAACGTAGTTAATCACGATGCAGAGAAAGGTTAGTAAGTGAGCCGATGGGGGTAGCTCAATGAGCAAGAATGAAAACATTCTAAGGGACTTATCCGCGATAGCGGCGAGTGAAACACTCTTACAGCAATACAGGATGAATAAATAACATCCTGCCCCCATCTGCTTAAAACATTATAATGCAAAATAATTAGCACCTAAAGAGCAGACTACACGTAATGAGCTCGTAAAAAGTCAAAATATTGCTTCTTTACGGCAAAGGATTTTTGCCTCTCCTTCATTATACGCAGAGACGCTTGATCAAAGCTCGCAATCTCACTTATTTTGAATCTTTGATAATCAATTTTATCCAGATTCATATCTATATTCTTCGGGAGGTTTTTTTTATACGATAGACTCGATAAAAAAGTTACTTTTTCTTTCAATATCGTTGAGCGATTATTAACTTTCAGCTTTCGATATCTCTCTCTAAACCCTAAATGAGGGTTTTTATTCCCTTTATGATTTAAGCCCGAATTAGCCCACTTTACGATATTGGCATTTTCTAGAAGAAAATAATGCCCTATATCAAACCAAATAGCCTGACCCGCCATAGCCTGCACTTTCAACTTACCAATATCATCCCCTAACATTTCAGCATAACGTTCCATAAAGCAGTGATATGAATCCCTAGGTATAGAGATGTGAATTGAGTCTGTGTTGATATAACATATATCCAGATCGTTAAACTTTTTAAGTTCTACTAAAGTTTGAAAAACCTTTAATCTAGATTTAGCTATCACCTGACTGGAGAAACTAAATATGGTCTCTGAACTATTTAAGTCAATGAATGAGCCTACTAATTTATCATTGTTATTTTTTAATCCGATCTTTTTCAATAACGGAGATGAGTTCATAAGGAGAGGTTGTTCTTTGTGCAGCGTCAGTGAATACTCAACATTTAATAGATTCAGTAATTCAGAATAAGATTCGCACACAACTTTCTTATACGACTTTTTGTTAGTTACGCTATGTAACATTGCCAACTGAAGTTTATAAAGCTTTTCCAATTCTAGTTTATTCTTTCTTTTTGCCTTCATACGAAGACTATAAAGTCGTCGAGATTTTGTATATAGCGGGTGTCCTTTTAGTCTTGATGATCTCAAAACTGAAAAGATATAAACCTCTTCAAAATATTCTTTAAAAACCTCTAGCTCGAAATGAAAAAGTTGAGTCTCAATTTCACAACTTTGTTCTGTATCAAAATGAAGAGACAGCCCTAATTGCGTATATTTAAACGGGTGATATTCGGCAAAGAATGCAGAGCGAGGTCTTTTAAGCACAACATGATATAGCCCAGGGGGGTATGATTTTTCAGCACTACTTGAATGTACTTGCTCATAATACACTTCTTCTGGGTCTAAATATTGGCCCTCCATGCAACTAGCAAACATAGAATTAAAATCTAGCGCGATTATCATCCTATCTTTTCTAAATTCACAAAATCTAAAAACTTCTTGATATGGTGGAAGATAAGCATGTGCAAACATCACATCATAATTAGTTTTATTACCGAACTTTCGCTTTATGGTTTTCCCTGATTTCATTATCAGTTCTGAATTTATTCTGTTCGAATTTAAGCCAATCCGTTTTATATATGACAAATGTTTTTCTAATAAAACAAAACTCTTTTCCAAATTGGGATTGAATCTAATATCTGTAAATATTGGAAATGAACTCTCAAAAGATACTAATTTCACTTCAAAAATATTTGCCCACCGTACGAGAAGCGAAGCCTCTTTATCGGTTAATACAAGTAAAGTTTCATTTTTGTCAGAGAACCACTGAAAAAACGAATCAAGAGACATTCTCTTACCGTTAAAAACTTCATTTCCATCAGTTGCTAAACAGTAGTAGTTAGACTCTTTTATCACTCGGGGATTGGTAAAATTGACTTTGTGCTTTTTTATTTTAGCCGCGTTTGGAATGTTAGAGTCGAAGCGGGAACAAACAAGTCTTTTCATTAAGTTAAATGGTATTTCGTTACGGAGTCTTGCAACGCCTTAATTACATCAGATTTAGAGCTCGAAAACTGTTGCCTCATCAAATTTTTAACAAAAATTCTCATAACTTCTGGAAGATAATATAACAGGGAATGCTGATGTCTCGCGCTCCAGTTAGTATTGTATTGTCTACCGGAGTCGATAACGTAATCAGGACAATATGACTTTACCTGTCCTATTTTTTCATTATAATTTTTCATCAACTCGATAAAACCTCCGAAGCTCATTTCCCTAGTTTCATTTACTAAGAAATACAACCGCATAATGGAAAGCAAAACCCTCATAATTTCTCTATCCATTGATAAATGTGACCTTTCCCCATGCTTTATTTGCATCTCTCTATGAATAAACAGCTGAATTTCGGAAACTTTAAAATAAACTGATATTTTATCCCTTTTCCTAACTAATTCTTCAATAAACAAATCTAGCCGTTTAATATCTCCCATAGACTGGAACAAGCGATATCCGCTTAAGTCTGATATTATCAATTCCGATATGGAACAATTTTTACATATTGCGAAGGCATAATCTGAAGGTATTTTTTCTACTCGACAATAACGCGAACTTGCTAAGTAAAGTCCTTTGTGAATAGTCGCTTTGAAAAGAGCATTCAAATAATCATCCAATGAATAGCGTGGTGAATCAAGTGACTCCATCCACTGAGTTCTCAAATTAATTTCTACTTCAGTATTTTCCTTAGATGATAATTCCTCATCATCTAATGAGAACTCGTCATCGTCAGGCCAAGTCCAAGGAGCACCATACACTCCATCACACAGGTAATAATCGTCCTTTCCGTAGCTCATAATACTAAAGTTTTCTCGTCTTAAAATAACGACCCTATTTCATTATTGTTTACCAAGCATACCGCAGCTTAATTTATTTGTGAATTAGCTATGTGGATGCATTATATTCCGAATGCAGTTTTCCTAGGTCGCTACTATATAAATTAAGATAATTAATTTTTATTTTCCTTTGCGAGCCTAAAAAATACTAACTATTTGATATTTTCCGTATCGGCGAATTTAAATTACATAAATCTCAAATTGGAAGGCAGTATCATGAATAAATCTCAAGTTAATTGGCAGAGAAAATTTTTATTTGGTCGAAAAGTCACTGAAATGTCTCAGATTAACTTGCCTGAGATTCTCAATTTAAGTGGCGATGATCATGATTAAAATTTAATAGTTAATGCGAAGGTGATATACGTTGTGATCAATTAACCACTTAATTAATCCAAACTTGGAATAAGGGCTTAGCTAAGGGGCAGCTGAGATGTGAGTTAAGATTATCGGAAAATAACAAGCTGTCTAACGGTACATACACTGGTTGCCAAGTGGTGAATATGGCGAGTGTAAGCCTGCAATAGTGTAAGCCTGCAATATAAGAGAATTAGCAAGTAAGGTTATTACGCTGTATTGAATTCTACTGCCGATATCGACAGCGATTAACTCACCGTTACTTGTGGTTGAACGTTATAATGGCTCTTGCTGCGTCACGTATTTCTGACACATATCGTCAATTAGATTAACCACGTCTTTTGAATACACCATAGCAGTATGTGTTTGCTTAACAATAATGTGCTCAGTCATACCGGGAATACGGGTTTCATTGATGCTCACCGTTCCATCTGATTGCTCGATTTCATCGCGCCATACCCGATCGAGCAAAGGCCGAGCACCAATATTGAGACTACCGGCTATAGACACCAACTTTTGCGGCAATGGCCAGGCTTTTTCAAAGTGTTTAGGCAGTAGGCCAAATTGCACCGACGAGCCCAATAACCGTTGAATGTTAACCTTTTTCATATCCTCGGCGATTTGTGCTCCTTGATGCGGTGTGCCCAAGGTGATCACCAACGGAATACGGTTAACTGACACTTTGCGTTCAAATAGGTATTCGGTGGCGACTAAACCGCCGAGAGAATGGCCCAGAAGCACTGTCGGCCCCTCACCGACGCGCGCGTCGATATCGTCGAACAACGCGTTTTTATCCGCGCGAGTGCTTGGGTAAGAAATATTGTCAACGCTGTAGCCTCGTTGCTCTAAACGCCGAGCGAGAGGAGCCATGATCACTTTGTTCATAAACAATCCGTGTAATATGATTATTTTCATCGACATCCTCATTACAAGTTACACAAGCTAATACGTTGCCTTAACGGCTTTTAAGCTAGTGTGCAATAAAACAGCACGAGAGGCAATCTCCAATTAGTGCCCCCGTTGGCGCACTAATTGGCCTCGTTTTAATTCGAAAACCAAGGCAATTAAGTAAGTAATCACCCACACTCTACATCAAATCTAGCCTTGCTTTATCTCTGAGCCAAGTTTACGTCGACCTTTAACCAAGCGGCCAACATCGTCTCTTATCAAATATAAACTGGGGATTAAAAACAAGGTAATTACCGTCGCAAACATAATACCAAAGCCCAACGAGATCGCCATGGGAATGATAAACTGAGCCTGCAAACTGGTTTCAAAATAAATCGGTAAAATACCAAAAAACGTCGTCAGCGAGGTCAACAAAATCGCCCGAAAGCGTTGCATACCCGCTTCAACCACGACATCGAGCATACGCTTGCCCGACTGCTTGGCCCGATTGATAAAATCGACTAATATCAAGGAGTCGTTAACCACGACCCCCGAGAGGGCGATAAAACCGTACATCGACATCATATTAATGGTTTTACCAACGATGAAATGGCCCCAAATTGCCCCGATAATACCAAACGGAATCACTGACATAATAACCAAGGGTTGCGAATATGACTTTGTTGGGATGGCGATTAAACCATAAATTAAAAACAGTGCGGTAATGGCCGCAAACAGTAACTGTTTAAGAAAATCTTGCTGTTCTTTGCTCGCCCCTTCCATGCCGTATTTCACTGATGGGTATTTAGCTAAAATATCAGGGATGATACCACCGTTAAATTCGGCCAAGATTTTGCGAGACTCCACTTTTTCACTATCAATTTCAGCCGCAATGGTAATGGTACGCTTATTATTGATGCGGGTAATTTTTGAAAACCCTTGCTGTATCTCAACGTCGGCAACTTGATAGAATGGGACTTCTTCACCACTAGGTGTACGCACCCACATATTCTCTAAATCACTAATCGAGCGACGCTGAGATTGAGGGTAACGCACCATCACTTTGACTTCATTGCGGCCGCGCTGAATGCGCTGGGCTTCATCGCCGTAGAAAGCTTGACGAACCTGTTTGCCTAAGTCGGCTAACGTCAAACCAAGTACTTCCGCTTGAGGTTTTATCGCCAATTTAATTTCTTCACTACCGCGACTAAACGAGTTGCGAATATCATAAACCCCACCGTACTCTGTGAGTTTCGCTTGCAGCTCCAATGCCGCCTGCTCAAGTTCATTCTCATCCATACCGTTAAGCTGAAACTCTAGCGCGGCACCACCACCAACATTGGTGCCGGCAAACAAACGCAGTTCCTTCACGCCGGGTATTTCACCTATTTGCTCACGCCATAATTTTTCAATATCAAAAGCGGTCAGTTGTCGATACTCTGACTTCTTCAGTTCCATCAACACACCACCAGACAAATTGCCATTGGTAAAGACCATCATGTGATCAATAAACTCTTCGCCTTGGTGTGGATTGTCACTCGCCACTTGATAACCGGCATCGACAATACGCGTGAGTGCTTGGTTGCGCTGCTCTGGTGCACTGCCATCTTCCATGACTAATTGGCCTCGGATAAAGTCACTTGGCACATTGGGAAACACTTCGGTTTTCACTAAGCTGCCAGCAACCAATCCCATCGAAATCATCAATACCGCAAAAAACAACGCCATCGTTACATAGCGGTATTGCAACGCTATGCGCAAAACACTTTGATAGCGATGCTTAATAAAACCATCTAGCCAGGCTTTAAAGCGCAATTGAATACGATGAATAATGTGTGCGTTATCGGGATCAATTTCGCGATATTTCATGTGCGCTAAATGGGCCGGTAAAATCCATTTCGATTCAATAATTGAAAACAACAGACACAACATCACCACGATTGCGATGGATTGGAAGAAGCTGGAAAAGTTGGTTTCAATAAATACCAAAGGGGCAAATGCGGCGATGGTTGTGAGTACACCAAAGGTCGCCGGCATAGCAACGCGATGCGCCCCTCGAATGACATTATCAACGCTGTGGCCATGCTTTTGCACTTCGCTGTACACGCTTTCACCAATAACAATCGCATCGTCGACCACAATGCCCAGTACCATGATAAAAGCAAATAAGCTCAACAGATTAACCGTTACCGAGTAATCACCCAATAATGGCATCATCATAAAAGCGCCAAGGAAACAGATAGGTATACCGACCATTACCCAAAAGGCAACGCGAATACGCAAAAACAAGGTCAGTACCAAAAACACCAGCGCTGCACCAAGCAGCAAGTTTTCAAACATCATGCTCAATCGCTCGCTTAAATAAAACGAGGTATCAGCAAAGATATCAAGACTGACCCCATCTGGCAGTGTTTGTTGTTTTTTAGCAACGTATTGCCTTACTTGGCGCGAGATTTCTAAATCGTTCTGGTCGCTAACCGATTTAACGCGAATACTGGTGGTTGGACGCCCATCAAATAGGGCAAAACCCTCGTCTTCAACAAATGTGTCTTTGATCGTGGCAATATCACCTAAGCGCAAATGGGTACCATCAGGGTCGGTGCGCAATACCAATTTGGCAAACTCTTGCCCTGTATACGCCTGCCCTTCTGTGCGCAACTGAATATAGCCACCTTTCGCTTTAATCGTACCACCCGGTAAATTGAGCGACGAGCGTTGAATTGCACGCGAAATATCGTCAAAGGTTAACCCGTATTCAAGCAACTCTAATTCGGTGATCTCAATCGCAATTTCATAGTCGCGCAAACCGACCACTTCGGCGATGTTGACGTCGGGTAACGCCATGATCTCGTTTTTGATATCTTGCGCGAGCTCTTGGCGCGTGCGCCTATCCATATCACCGTTAACAGATACCCAAAGTACCTCGCTTTGAAACTCTTGTTTCATTACCAGTGGTCGCTCTATTTGCGCCGGAAAAGTGGTGATGGTATCGACCTGCATCTGTACTTCATTGAGCTTATCTTCAAGTGAATAACCTGAATTCACTTCAATGATAACTCGCCCTAACCCCTCGGTCGCCTCTGAGGTAACGCGTTTAAGACCTTGCACGTTTTCCAGTTTTTCTTCAATTTGCAACAATACCGACTGTTCCACGTCTTCAGGTGACGCGCCGAGGTGGGTTACCGTAACCATAATGGTATTTGGGCTAAATTCGGGGAACATTTTTTTCGTTATCGACATGTATTGGTACACACCCATAACGATAATAAATACCATTAACAAATTGGCAGCGACGCTATTTCGCGCAAACCAAGCAATGATACCGGTTGGTCTATCAACAGATTGCATGATTAATTAGCCTCTTTCGTCGTTTGGCGTGTGTCATTGCTTGTGGCAATTGACGACGGAGTTTCGGCTGCACTGCTGCGCTGTGAGTTTACATTATCCTCTATATCACTGTTTGAATCAGCGCTGTCATCACCTTCAACCCGAACAGTCATACCTTGAACTGGTGTTCTAAGGCGAGTCATAACCAGTCTATCGCCTTGGTTAAACTGATTCTTTACTAACAAGTGTTCCGCCGTTGAGCGAACAATATCAACTTGCTTAATTTGCAAGGTATTGTCTTTGCTCACGACATAGACGGTGTTCATCCCATGCACCGCTTCGCGTGGTATTATCGCTATGTTATCTGCCGTTTTCCCTTCGATAACCGCGTTGACAAACATACCAATGCGGGCTTCAAAATTGCGTTGGTTATTAATCAGGTTATACGGATCATCAATCTGGGCAACAATGTAGTGAACCCGTGATTGATTACTTACCACCCCTTCATAGCGAGCGATAACTGATGACCACTGCTGTTGATTATCACCGTCGCCGTAAAGCAGAGTGACGGCGCGTTCGCTACCGCCTGATTCATTCAATTTCGGTAGGTTTAAATAACGCAAATCCGATTGTTTGATTGGCAATCGCACTTCAGCGTAGTCAATGGCAACCGTTTGTGCCAACTGGCTAGACGTGGCCACATACTGGCCAATATCAATATATTTTTCTACAACCAGTGCATCGTATGGCGCATAAATTTTGGTGCGATTGAGCTTGCGCTGTGCCTCTTGCAAATCAGCTTCTGCGGCTTTTACATCGGCTTGCGCTTTTTTTAACTGTGGCGTGCGCAGTGCTAAAATAGGTGCTTTTTCAACAGGCTTACCCGTCAGTTTCCATTCTTGTTTGGCTTGCTCGGAGCGCGCTTGCTCTTCAATATACGCCGCTTGCATTGATTCAAGTCGCGATTGCGCTTGCAACAATTGCACTTGATAAATAGATGGGTCTATCTCGAGCATCAGCTCGTCTTTGCTGAAAAAGCCACCGACGCGAAACTTATCTGAGACAAATGTCACTTGGCCCGACACCTCAGAAACCAACACGGTTTGAGTGCGAGCTTTGACTGTTCCTTGGCTAGCTACAGAAAACGTCACATCATCGACCACAATATCGACCGCTTGAACTAACGGCGCTTTGTTGTCCATTGGTTTTTTCGGAGGCATCGGCGCCATCGATTTTAACAAGCGAAAGCCGAAAAAACCGATGGCGAGTATAATAACAACCAAAAACACATTGCGCTTAAGATGTGATTTGCTCGATTTATTTGGTTCGGTTGTTGACGTCATTTACATATCCCTGAATACAGTTTCACAGTTGCCGTTGAGCCCTTTAGGCGCGTTACTTAACATCGCTGTAGATTGAATTACCGACCACAGCGCTGTTAGACTATTAAACGACACAGACTCAAGCTTAGATTATTGGTTAAAAATCTTTTATAACAATACCTTAGAATAACGAAAATAACTATAAATAACACCTGTAGTCACTGGTCAATAGCAGTTTTATCGACTGAGTGAGCGTTGCAATTTAGTGCTATCGCAACGAGACACATACAATAAAAGGCTGGTGCCTAATAATACTCGCCATCTTAGATAAACGCCTGCCACGCGTGTAACATCTCAACAAAGTCTTCTATACCACAACTGGCGATCTGCGCCATATCAAAGTCATCGACATCGGCTAATAGCTGCTCTGGTAGAGTCGCATCACTGTCCGTTGCATTAGCAAAGATGGTGATCTCGCCATCTTCAATTGCCAGTGAAAATTCCTTGCCAGTAAGCAACTGCTTTGCGGTGTCCATCTCGTGTTCGGTGATGAACTGAAAAACATCAGCCAGTTTGTTGCTATCGTTGCCAATTTCCGATTCCAACCAAGGCCCTATTATTTGATGTTCCAAGCTAAATTCGGCGCGTGGCGAAGCGGTGATAAAATCTAAGGTAAATTGATAATCCATACTATAAAAATACGTCAGTAACTTATATTAAGCCAATAAAAAGGGCCGCTAAGCGACCCTAGTAAACACTATTAAAGACTGCTGTTATGCAACGTTTTGCGCAATAACAACTTCTTTTGCTTTTTTAGTGTAATTTTCCATTTGGTGGAAGTTTAAGTAGCGATAGGTATCCGCGGCTGTCGCGTCAATCTTCTTCGCGTACTCCATGTACTCTTCAACCGTTGGCAAGTGACCAACAATAGCACCAACAGCGGCAAGTTCAGCTGAGGTTAAGTACACATTAGCACCTGTACCTAAACGGTTAGGGAAGTTACGCGTAGACGTTGACAGCACTGTTGCTTTATCAGCGACGCGCGCTTGGTTACCCATACACAATGAACAGCCAGGAGTTTCAATGCGCACACCCGCTTTACCGTAAATTGAGTAGTAACCTTCGTCGGTTAGCTGATCGCGGTCCATCTTGGTTGGTGGAGCAACCCACATACGCGTCGATAAAACGCCACCGAAACCGTCAAGAAGCTTACCCGCAGCGCGGAAATGACCGATGTTCGTCATACATGAACCGATGAATACTTCGTCAACGTGATCGCCAGCAACTTCTGACAACAGTTTGGCATCATCAGGGTCGTTCGGACAACAAACGATTGGCTCTTTGATTTCAGCCAGATCAATTTCTAGTACGTGTGCGTATTCAGCGTCTTGGTCAGCTTCCATTAGCGATGGGTTATCTAACCACTCTTGCATTGCCGTAATACGACGTTCGATGGTGCGAACATCACCGTATCCTTCGCTGATCATCCACTTAAGCATCACAATGTTAGACTCTAAGTATTCTTTCACTGAGTCTTCTTCTAACTTGATGGTACAACCTGCCGCAGAACGCTCTGCCGATGCATCTGACAACTCAAACGCTTGCTCAACCGTTAACCCTTTAAGACCTTCGATCTCAAGAATACGACCTGAGAATTCATTGATCTTACCGGCTTTTTCAACAGTTAATAGACCGTTCTTGATGCCGTAGTAAGGAATCGCATGTACTAGGTCACGTAACGTAATACCCGGTTGCATTTCCCCTTTAAAGCGCACCAAAACTGACTCAGGCATATCAAGAGGCATGACACCGGTTGCGGCAGCAAATGCAACCAAACCAGAACCAGCTGGGAATGAAATACCTAGCGGGAAACGAGTGTGCGAGTCACCACCAGTACCTACGGTATCTGGTAACAACATACGGTTTAACCACGAGTGGATAACACCGTCACCTGGACGCAGTGACACACCGCCGCGGTTCATGATGAAATCAGGTAATGTGTGATGAGTTTGCACATCAACAGGCTTTGGATAGGCCGAAGTATGACAGAATGACTGCATGGTAAGATCGGCTGAGAAACCTAAACAGGCTAAATCTTTCAGCTCGTCACGCGTCATTGGACCGGTGGTATCTTGTGAACCAACCGTGGTCATTTTAGGTTCGCAGTACTGACCTGCGCGAACACCTTCAACGCCACACGCTTTACCAACCATTTTTTGCGCTAGGGTAAAGCCCTTGCCAGAGTCACTCACATCAACCGGCTTAGCAAACAGATCTGTATCGCCCAAACCTAGTGCTTCACGAGCACGAGTAGTTAAGCCGCGACCGATAATCAGTGGAATACGACCACCTGCGCGAACTTCGTCAAGAAGTACCGAGCTCAACTTAAACGTAGAGATAACTTCGTCTGTACCTGAGCGCTTAACAACACCTTCGTAAGGGAAGATATCAATAACGTCACCCATGTTCATCGCTTGTACGTCTAGTTCAATTGGCAACGCACCTGAATCTTCCATCGTGTTGTAGAAGATTGGCGCAATTTTACCGCCTAAACACACACCGCCACCGCGCTTGTTAGGTACGTAAGGGATGTCATCACCCATAAACCACAACACCGAGTTAGTCGCTGATTTACGCGATGAGCCAGTACCAACTACGTCACCTACGTACGCTAGTGGGATACCGTCTTTTTGTAATTCTTCAATTTGAGCGATAGGGCCAACGTTGCCATCGTCGTCTGGGTTGATACCGTCGCGAGACATTTTTAACATCGCTTTCGCGTGCAAAGGAATATCAGGACGTGACCACGCATCTGGTGCTGGAGATAAGTCATCAGTGTTGGTTTCACCCGTGACTTTAAATACTTTTACGGTGATTTTTTCTGCGACTTTTTCACGCGATGTGAACCACTCGCCATTAGCCCATGATTCGATAACAGCTTTTGCTTTTTCATTACCTGCATCGGCTTTTTCTTTAACGTCAAAGAACGCGTCGAACATCAATAACGTTTTTGATAAACCAGCCACGGCTTTGTCGGCTAACGCCTCATCGTCTAATAAGTCGATCATTGGCTGGATGTTGTAGCCACCTAACATGGTGCCCAATAATTCCGTTGCGCGTTCAGCGTTTAAGATTGGTGATTGCGCTTCACCTTTAGCAACTGCGGCCAAAAAGCCCGCTTTTACATACGCAGCGTCATCAACCCCTGGCGGTACGCGATGAGTTAATAACTCTAATAAAAATTCTTCTTCGCCTGCTGGTGGGTTTTTAATTAATTCAACAAGTTGTGCAACTTGTTCTGCATCTAGAGGCTTAGGTACAATACCCTCTGCCGCACGTTCTTCTACGTGTTTGCGATATTCTTGAAGCACTTTGCTTTCCTCTCTTCTGTGTCGCAAATAATCCAAGCGTAAATGCATTACAGATCATTTGATTTTCGTCATTTAAACCGTGCGAATTATACGGGATTTAGACAAAAAACTAAACCGAGTTGTCATAACTGATATTTATATCTGGTATTCACCATTGAAATTTACTATTAAATTCAACAAGGTGATAAAACGCGAAACCGTATTCTAAATAACACAGTACGCAAAAAGGCAACTCCGAGCTTTGCCTTTTAATAAGTTATTAAAAACAAAAACGCCTTACAGATAACTCTATAAGGCGTTTGCACTTGTCACCGCAAAAGTGGCGACAACCGATTAGTTTGACGTACTAATTACTTCTTTTTCTTAACCGCTTTTGGGTTAGGAAGATCGGTAATTGAACCTTCAAAAATTTCAGCCGCTAAACCGATTGATTCGTTTAACGTTGGGTGAGCGTGAATGGTTAAACCAACGTCTTCAGCGTCGGCGCCCATTTCAACGGCTAAACAGATTTCACCTAGCATTTCGCCAGCATTGATACCCACAATCGCACCACCAAGAACGCGACCCGTGTCTTTATCAAAGATCATCTTGGTTTTACCTTCTGTGCGCGCTGATGCAATAGCACGGCCAGATGCAGCCCACGGGAAGTTTGCCACTTCGATGTTCAAGCCTTGCTCTTTTGCTTCACGCTCAGTGATACCAACCCAAGCCATTTCAGGGTCAGTGTAAGCAATTGACGGAATACAACGCGGGTCGAATACGTGTTTCTTACCAGCGATAACTTCAGCTGCAACGTGTGCTTCATGCACTGCTTTGTGTGCTAGCATTGGTTGACCAACCACGTCACCAATCGCGAAGATGTGGTTAACGTTAGTACGCAACTCGTTGGTTACATTGATAAAGCCACGCTCATCCACATTAACGCCAGCTTTGTCAGCAGCAACTAAATGACCGTTTGGCTTACGACCAACCGCAACTAAGATTTTGTCATAACGCACTTGACCTTCTGGCGCATTTTTACCTTCGAAGGTTACGTATAAACCATCGTCTTTGGCGTCAACAGCAACAACTTTAGTAGACAACATGATGTTGAACTTTTTCTTGTTGTAATTGGTGTACGCTTTAACGATATCTTTGTCAGCAGCAGGCACGAGTTGATCTGCAAATTCAACAACAGAAACGTTTGAGCCCAATGCGTTGTATACGGTACCCATTTCTAAGCCAATAATACCGCCACCTAGTACCAGCATTTCTTCTGGAACGTCTTGTAACTCAAGCGCACCAGTTGAATCGATCACGCGAGGATCGTCATTTGGAATAAAGGGTAAATCGATAACAGACGAGCCACAGGCAATGATTGCATTGTCAAAGCTAATATTGGTGGTGCCGTCTTCGCCTTCAACAGCAATGGTGTTGCTGCCGGTGAATTTACCGTACCCCGTTACCGTTGTTACTTTACGAGCTTTAGACATACCCGCAAGACCACCGGTTAACTGGCCAATTACGCTTTCTTTCCAGCTGCGAATTTTGTCTAAATCGATTTGTGGTGCGCCAAAAGTAACACCGTGTGACGCCATTTCTTTAGCATCGTCGATCACTTTAGCAACGTGTAGTAGTGCTTTTGAAGGGATACAACCAACGTTAAGGCAAACACCACCTAACGTTTTACGGCTTTCTACTAATACTACGTCTAAACCAAGGTCTGCAGCGCGAAACGCAGCAGAATAACCACCTGGGCCTGCACCTAACACAACGACTTGAGTTTTTATATCATTACTCATGTTTACCTCAAATACTTGATACTAGCGCCAATAATCCGCTTTATCGGCGACCAAACAACACCCCAAAATACTTACGGCGTGTTGTGAAATTCTTACTTTAAGCGCAGTTAAAAGCCATTTTGAAAACTTTTAACGCACGCTCTGTTTTTATTGCGGGCAAGTTTACCGTGAGTGATAAAAAATCGCCAACATTTCTGCAAAATAATGCAAAAGTTAATGTTTCAACACGCAACAGAGGCGATATCGATAAACGTTAGGCTATTTTATCTCGGTTAAGCACTGCCCATTACGCAGAAAAGCCGGTGCAAGCACCGGCTAGTTCGCTTATAAAATTAGCTGGCGAATATCTGTCATCATTGATGATAAATAAACGCTGAAACGCGCGGCTACCGCACCGTCAATAACGCGATGATCATATGACAATGACAATGGTAACATCAAGCGCGGCTCGAACTCTTTACCATTCCACTTTGGTTTCATCTCCGATTTAGAGACACCCAAAATGGCAACGTCTGGGGCGTTAACAATCGGCGTAAATGCAGTACCACCAATACCACCCAGTGATGAGATGGTAAAACAGCTACCTTGCATATCTTTGGCCGTTAGTTTGCCGTCACGCGCTTTGGCAGAGATTTCTAGCAACTCTTTTGACAACTCGTAGATACCTTTTTGATCTACATCGCGTACCACAGGTACCACCAGACCATTTGGTGTATCTACCGCCACACCAATATGCACGTATTTCTTCATGATTAAGCTTTCGCCGTCTTCACTCAAACTCGAGTTAAATACCGGGTACTCGCGCAGGGCCGCTGCGGCTGCTTTCATGATGAACACTAATGGCGTGATCTTAAAGCCAAGCTTGCGCTTCTCAGCCAATACGTTTTGTTCCTTGCGGAACGCTTCTACGTTGGTGATATCCGCTTCATCAAACTGAGTGACATGAGGAATGGTTACCCAGTTGCGATGTAAGTTTGGACCCGATATCTTTTGAATACGAGTCAGTGGGACGGTTTCAACTTCACCGAACTTAGCAAAATCCACTTTCGGCTGAGCAATAACCTGTAAACCACCTTGGCCGCCTGATACTGAGGCACTTGCCGTCGCTTTCGGACGTGACAGTTCGTATTTCACATACGATTGGACGTCTTCTTTAAGGATTCGACCTTTCTTACCGGTACCGTTAACTTGGCTTAGGTCCACACCAAACTCGCGCGCTAAACGACGAATCGCTGGTGACGCGTAAATATGACCTTGCTTTTGTTTGGCACCCGCACTTGGGTGATGCGGAACCGGTGCCGCTTTTTTCTCAGCACTTGCTGGCGCTGCAACAACGGTTTGCTCTTTTGGCGCAGGAGCAGCAGGTGCTGGAGCCGGTGTTGATGTTGTAGGTTGCGTTTCAAGCAATAACACCAATGAACCCGTGCCAACTTTATCACCAGTTGCCACTTTAACCTCAACCACTTTACCCGCTTGCGGTGCCGGAACATCCATCGTGGCTTTGTCGGTCTCTAAGGTGATCAAACCGTCTTCTGCGTCAATGCTATCGCCCGCGGCAACTAATACATCAATTACATCAACTTCGCCGTCTTGACCAATATCAGGTACCGTTACTTCGATAACTTCGCTGCTAGCAGGTGCAGGGCTTGCTTGTTCGGTTGCGGTACTCGCTGCAGGTGCCACAGGTTGCTCAGCAGACGCCTCGCCCACTTCTAGCAACAACACCAAAGAACCTTCACCAACTTTATCACCGCTCGCAACTTTAACCTCAACCACTTTACCGGCTTGAGGAGCTGGTACATCCATGGTGGCTTTATCGGTTTCTAACGTAATAAGACCGTCTTCAGCTTCAATGTTGTCACCCGCGGCAACTAATACGTCAATTACGTCAACTTCGCCGTCTTGGCCGATGTCAGGTACCATTACCTCAATCACTTGAGATGATGAGCCCTGCTCTGCGCTAGCCGCTTGCGGTGTGGCTTGCTCAGCTTGCGCTGTGGGTGCTTGTTCTGCTGGTGCTTGGTCAGCACTTGCTGCCGTTTCAAGAAGTACGATTAGATCGCCTTCTGAAATTTTGTCGCCAACAGCCACTTTAATTTCTTTCACCACACCAGCTTCTGGTGATGGGATATCCATCGACGCTTTGTCAGTTTCTACACTGACTAACGCATCTTCTACGTCAACCGTATCGCCAACAGCAACGCTAAGTTCGATTACCTCGACCTCGTCACCGCCAACGTCTGGTACAACAATTTCTTTAATATCAGACATGTTGTTATCCTTGCCTATCTTACGCTAATTGCTTAATTAAGCGTAAAGCGGGTTAATTTTGTCAGCATCAATACCAAAGTCGTTAATTGCTTTGGTAACTACATCCATTGAGATTTCGCCGCGCTGCGCCAATTCATACAATGACGCAACAACAATGTAGTGCGCGTTCACTTCAAAGTGACGACGCAAGTTAGCGCGAGAATCTGAACGACCGAAACCGTCAGTACCTAACACTCGGTAGTCGGTGTCGATAAATGCACGAACTTGATCTGAGTAGGCTTTTACGTAGTCAGTAGCTGAAATCGCAGGGCCAGCATCTTTGCTGATAACCGTGCTGATGTACGGCACTTTTGCTTCGCTTTCTGGGTGTAGCATGTTCCAACGCAAGGCTTCTTGACCGTCACGAGCCAACTCGTTGTACGAGGTTACTGAGAACACGTCAGATGAAATAGCAAAGTCTTCGGCTAAGATACGAGCCGCTTCCCTTACTTGCAGTAAGATAGTACCTGAACCCATTAGCTGAACATTGGCTTTGGCGCTACCGTTGGCCTCAACGCGGTCTAGCTTGTAGATACCTTTGATAATGCCATCTTCAACGCCTTCTGGCATTGCAGGGTGCTGGTAGTTTTCATTCATTAGCGTTAAGTAGTAGAAGATGTTTTCATTTTCTTCGTACATACGACGCAAACCTTCGCGCACAACTACCGCTACTTCATAGCCGTACGTTGGATCGTAGGTTAAACAGTTCGGGATCAAACCCGCTTGTACGTGTGAATGACCATCTTGGTGTTGTAAGCCTTCACCGTTTAGTGTCGTTCGACCCGCTGTTGCACCTAATAAGAAACCACGCGCTTGGCTATCACCAGCTGCCCACGCTAAGTCGCCAACGCGTTGGAAACCAAACATAGAGTAGTAGATGTAAAACGGGATAGTCGTTGCATTACACGTTGAGTACGAGGTACCAGAGGCTACCCAAGATGCCATTGCACCTAACTCGTTAATACCTTCTTGTAAAACTTGACCTTTCTTATCTTCGCGATAGTAAGCAACTTGGTCTGAATCTTGTGGTACGTATTTTTGTCCTTCGTGAGCGTAAATACCCACTTGACGGAACAAACCTTCCATACCAAAGGTACGCGCTTCGTCTGGAATAATTGGCACAATGCGATCGCCAATTTTCTTGTCTTTTAACAACGCATTTAACACGCGAACAAAGGTCATAGTAGATGATACTTCACGCTCACCACTGCCTTTGGTAATTGCTTCAAACGCTTTTAGCGATGGGATCTCTAAACTTTCATCAGCCTGTTCACGACGTGCCGGCAACTGACCGCCTAACGCTTCGCGACGAGCGCGCATGTATTGCATTTCAGGGCTATCGTCAGCAAAGCGGAAGAATGGTAAATCTTCGATTTGATCATCAGAAATTGGCATATTGAAACGATCGCGGTATTGCTTGATTGATTCAATATCCATTTTCTTAACGTTGTGAGCAACGTTTTGTGCTTCACCTGATTGACCTAAACCGTAACCTTTAACAGTTTTAGCTAAGATTACCGTTGGACGGCCTTTGGTCTTCATCGCTTTGTCGTAAGCAGCGTATACTTTTACTGGATCGTGACCACCGCGGTTTAAGCGCCAAATGTCATCGTCTGACATGTTAGCCACTAACTGTGCCGTTTCTGGGTATTTGCCAAACCAATTTTCGCGAGTGTACTTACCGCCTTTGGCTTTACAGTTTTGGTATTCACCGTCAACCGTTTCGTTCATTAGCTGTAATAACTTGCCTGAGGTGTCGCGAGCAATAAGTGGATCCCAGTAAGAACCCCAAATAACTTTACACACTTCCCAACCAGCACCGCGGAAGGTACCTTCAAGCTCTTGAATGATTTTGCCGTTACCACGCACCGGGCCGTCTAGACGCTGAAGGTTACAGTTGATAACGAAACACAAGTTGTCTAAGCCTTCACGCGCTGCCAAGCCAATAGCACCTAATGATTCTGGCTCATCAGTTTCACCGTCGCCTAAGAAACAGTAAACGCGCTGACCTGAACAGTCTTTGATACCGCGATCGGTTAAGTACTTAAGGAAACGAGCCGTGTAAATTGCTTGTAGCGGACCTAAGCCCATTGATACCGTTGGGAACTGCCAAAAATCTTGCATCAAGTGCGGGTGTGGGTACGACGACAGACCTTCGCCATCAACTTCTTGACGGAAGTTGTCCATTTGCTTTTCAGTCAAACGACCTTCTAAGAAAGCACGTGCGTAAATACCAGGCGAGATATGACCTTGGGCAAAAATAAAATCGCCACCGTCTGCAGGGCTAGCAGCTTTGAAAAAGTGGTTAAAACCAACATCGTATAACGTCGCACTTGATGCAAATGAACCAATGTGACCACCTAACTCTAAGTCTTTCTTAGAAGCACGCAATACCAACGCCATCGCATTCCAACGGATCGCGGCGCGAATACGCGCTTCAATCGTTTGATCAGCTGGCATGTTTGGCTCTTGCCCAGGAGGAATGGTGTTCACGTAAGCCGTTGTAGCGTCAAAAGGTAAATGTGTACCACCACGACGCGCGCGTTCGATCAACGACTCAAGAATGTGATGCGCACGCTCTGGCCCATCTTGCTCAAGAATAGCGTCTAATGACTCTAACCATTCTTGCGTTTCTTGTGGATCGATATCGTGATTGATTTGATCAGTCATAACGATGTTTTTCTCCAATTTCACGCCTTTGTTATTAAAGGACGTAATAAATGTATAAGTTGCCTTAAAATGTAGTCGAAAATAACGACAAACCTTAATTTTAAAGGCAGTAAACGTTTAGCGAGTTTGTAAACGACGCAAACTGCGTGTCACCCGCGAGTTTTCTTGTGCCAAATTAAGCATAACCTCTTCGATGTAGGCCAAATTTTTGTGACTTGCCCCCCATGCTTTGTTGGGTTCGCCACTGATAATGCTTTCCATAAGGCGTTTTCGGTAATGCGCAATGCGCCCTGGTACATCAGGGCGCTTGGCTAATACCTGTAAATTTTTTTCAATATTGTCAATCAGCAAGCCACTCATTGCTCGTGCTAATTGCAAAATGACCGCATTGTGCGATGCTTGGCAGATAGCGAGATAGAACTCAAATACGCTTTCGGCTTCGGCGCGAAAGTTTTCCTGCAGCGCCGTATTTTCAATGTGGGCAACGCTAATTGCTTCGTATTTTTCTTCGATGACTTTAAAGTCGTCTTTGGTACCGCGCATGGCCGCATAATACGCCGCCATCCCCTCTATACCGTGGCGAAACTCAAGCAAATCAAATTGCGATTCACCTTGTTGTGCCATCAGCGCAAACAGAGGATCGGACAAGCCTTTGAGCAAGTCTTCACTAACAAAGGTACCGCCGCCTTGGCGACGATTAACTAAACCTTTCGCCTCTAAATTTTGAATGGCTTCGCGAAGTGATGGACGAGACACGTTAAACTGACTAGCAAGTTCGCGCTCCGGTGGCAATTTTTGCCCGGCACGTAAACTACCTTCGCGGATCATCTCCTCTAACTGAGCAGTGATCACATCCGACAACTTCGGTTGTTTTATCTTTTCGTAAGCCATTGATATTAATATAAGCCTTGTGCTTTTCGCCTGCCTTACCAAAGTGTCTGCTCGGTGCCAAAGCAAAATTGTTGCTTTAAAGCCGCAGAACACTGATGGTAAATTGGTATTACCAATTTTACAAAACCAGCCGTTAAAATAACAGATATAATGGCTTATGTAAAATCATTACAGCTACGACCAGTATAAATATGCATCTAAAAACATTGTATTAACAAGCGTAAAGTAGTTAGAAAACACCATTGGTAAGACCAATAAATTCCGACTTAGATAGCGGTTATCGCAAGTATTAAGCGACCGAAAGCCAATCAATAATAGGTAAGGGTCAGCGATTAACCGTCAGGCTGATTGAAAGTACCTTAATAGTCAGCCTAGCTAACACTATAGATGTCATTGCCAAACTTGCCACTGCACTAATGCACATGTCTACGCAGCTCACAGCCACCATGTATAACAATATAGTTATATAGGTGGCGCTGTTGGTAACTGAAATAAGGGGATAAGGTATAGCGAGCGGTGCGCCGAGCAACTAGTGCACGGCGCCGGCAAGGGTGAGAAAAGCAACGGCTGCGAGTAACAACATCACATTGCGCTTGGCAAGGCGAACCAAAAAGCTTGGCTCAGAGGTGTAGTCACCGTCGGCAACGGTAATTTCTTCCGACTGTTTGGCAACATCACACAAGTACTGGCGATTGCTTAACTTGCTGTTTAGCAAGCCTTCTAACCAAGTACTTAGCGCTCGTGAAAAATGACCTACCAACATGTAACCAAAGGCGACAAAGCGCACCGGAATAAAATCGATAATCGCCAATAGTGAAGCCGATTTTTGTTGTGCTTGTTCAGGTAAAACCAAGTCGTCATTGTCATGTCGAATACTGGTATTAGCCGCCACGAGTAAACGATAAAACACCACCGCGGCAATGCCAAAAAATACAAACAGAATCATCACCGCCATATAATAGCGATAGTTTAACCAAACTAGGGTTTGACCAAAGGTTTCGCCATCAAAACTTTGCTCCCCCTGTAGTTGCATTTGCTGATGCGACATGGCTACATCGTCACCGCGCATTGCGGCATTTAAAAAGTGTTTATAACCATTTCGCGCAGTTTGACAGCCTATACATACCATAAGTATCGCGGTTGACAGCAAAAACTCAATAACGGCGCTGTCGATAAACTCAAGCACAGCCCATAACGCCAACGCGGGCAATACGGCAAAGGCGAGTAAATTGCCACGGCTTTTGCAAATTTCGCCCTTTGACACAAAGCGGCGAACAAAACGAACATAAGCGCGATAATACACGTCAAAATGCCAACGTTGCGACATCAATACGCGCTCGGCGGCAAGGGCAAAAAGTAAACTGATCAAACTCATATAAAAAACCGTCGTTGGTAACCTTGTTAACATTGCTATCGTCTGAGCGAACAGCTCAAAGATAACCGATACAATTTAATAACTTAAGGTAACAATACAATAAAAAAGCAGTATATCAATATACGCGAAACATTCACAATCCCTTACACTCGTCTCGCCTACACAAAGCGCCAATAAGGCTTAGCACAACAGCTAAACGCTCCTGTACAGGTTCACTGTCGCTAGTTACGTATGCTTAGCAGAGAGTGTGCGCCTGAAACAGTGCCAGTCAAAACTTTGTCCCGGATCGGTTTTTCGCCCCGGCGCAATATCACAGTGCCCAGTGATACGTTGTTCAGTAATATCGGGATAATGGGCCTGTATCGCCTGAGTAATGGTTGCTAGTGACGCGTATTGAGCATCAGTATACGGTGCAGTATCGGTGCCTTCGAGTTCAATACCAATGGAAAAATCATTGCACTTTTCCCGGCCTTGAAAACAGGACACGCCTGCGTGCCACGCCCGTTTGTGAAACGGCACATATTGGATAACCGAACCATCGCGTCGCACCAAAACATGCGCCGATACCTTGAGTTGATAGATATCAACAAAATAATCGTGCTCGGCTGGATTTAATCGCCCCATAAATAAATCGGTTATATACGGACCACCAAATTGTCCCGGCGGCAGTGAAATATTGTGAATGACCAATAAACTGATGTCGCTATCTTCACGATCATCACAATAGGGGGAGGGTTGGTGTTCAATCGGAATGCAAAAATTATCGAGGTCTAACCAACCGTTGTTGATCTTCATGGTCTCAACCATCATAGTATCTAATAGGATTTCTTAAAACTGATACCATAGCCTATGAGCGAATTTGATGACAATAAAAAAATGGGCAAAGCCATGATGTGGATTGCATGGGGCCTGTTTTTTGTGCTGATGTTTTGGTTTTTTCAAGGGGTATTGCAAAAGCAACACAACCCCAATCAGCAACCACAAATGAATTTAACCCAAGACGGTCGCAGCGAGGTTACGCTCGAACGCAATCGCTTTGGCCACTACCTTACCAACGGCTCTATTAACGGTAGCGACGTGGTGTTTTTGCTCGATACCGGTGCCACTAACGTATCGATTCCCGCCAGTCTTGCCGACAATTTAAATCTTCCTATCATGGGCTACCATTACGTGCAAACCGCCAATGGCAGTGTCCAAGTGCAGCAAACCGAAATTGCCGAATTGAGTATTGGTAACATTATTTTGTATAATGTCGCCGCAAACATAAACCCAGGGATGAAAACAAACGAAATTTTACTGGGTATGAGTGCACTTAAACAGCTAGACTTCAGTCAAAGTGGTAAATATTTAACCCTGACGCAGTAAGGCTGTAAGGCGATAAGCTGTAAGCGAAAAGCTGTTAGCCGCAAGCGATAAGACGCTAGAGCTGCAAACACGATAAATAAAAAACAGCCAATGCCGTACTAGGCGATAAGAGTTAGCAAAAGCACAGATAGTCGCTACAAACACTTTATTAATTTAGAAAACACAACAATTACCGAGATCCCTCTATGTCAGAGCAAACCCTGTCAATCAGTCCACAGTTACAACAAGACATTCAAGCCACTGTTGCTTGGGCACTCGCCGAAGATCTCGGCGCAGCACCAGGTCAATTAGCCAAAGCAAGCGATGATATTACCGCCGAACTCATCCCCGCTGAAAACCAAGCAGTGGCAACGATTATTTGCCGTGAAGATTGTGTGATATCAGGTGTTGCCTGGGTTAACGAAGTATTTCAACAACTCGACCAAGGTCGAAACGACAACACCCAAATTACTTGGTTTGTACAAGATGGACAAACGGTAAAAGCCAACACCACCCTGTGCGAATTACAAGGTAATGCGCGCATCTTATTAACAGGTGAGCGCACGGCGTTAAACTTCTTACAAAGCTTATCGGGCACTGCCACCTTAACCAGCCGCTATGTTAAAGAGCTAGAAGGTGGTCACACCAAGTTGTTGGATACTCGCAAAACCTTACCGGGATTGCGCAGTGCACAAAAGTATGCGGTAACCTGTGGCGGTGGCTATAACCATCGCATTGGCTTATTTGACGCCTACTTAATCAAAGAAAATCACGTTAATGCCTGCGGCGGGATTAAAAATGCGGTTGCTACGGCTAAAGCCAATCACCCGGGTAAAACCGTAGAGGTTGAAGTAGAAAGCTTAGACGAATTAACACAAGCGCTAAACGCTGGTGCCGACATTATTATGCTAGATAACTTTACCATAGAGATGATCGAGCAAGCGGTACAACTTACCCAAGGCAAAGCCAAGCTCGAAGTCTCTGGCAATATGACTCTAGAAACATTAAAAGCCTATACTGCCGCCAAAGTCGATTTTATTTCGGTAGGCGCGCTTACCAAACACGTGCAAGCCATTGATTTGTCGATGCGCTTTGTTTAGCTAAGGGTTTATAACCCAGCGTTTTAACTCAACATGTTAATTAAACGTTTTAATTAAACTTTTGATCAACCGGTATACCCAACTCGCAAAATAGTTTTGTATAAACACACTCATTGCCAAGTACCTAAACAGCCAAGTACCTAAACAGCCAAGCACCTAAAAGCTCAGACGGCAATGAGTGCTACATGCATAGCAATAGAACCAGAGGTAACAGCCCTCTATGGTCGTTCACAAATAGTGCACGAATAATGCAAGCCCATTGGCGTTGCTACTATACCTATAAACTATGCCTGTATAGTACGCTTGCAGCATACGCCTTTAGCGCATATCTGTAGTATGTGTCTGTAGCGTAGGACTGTAGTATTAAGAGTGAGTTTGAATTTAGGTGTAAATGATACTGATACCCTACTTAAATGAAAATCTATTGGCCCCCCCAATAACAAATTAGAAAAAATTTGAAAAAACATTTAAAGTCTGCGTCATGTAGCAAAACTGTATATTTTCTGGGCTAAAGGGGTAAAAGCGCTGTAAGAAAACAATAAAAAACAAACTTTTTCAACTTTTTCATCAATTTATATTTTACTTTTATGAATTTCTGATCCATATTAGCCAATAGCCCCCATAACAATAAATATATATTTAATGGAACTTCATTATGAAAACTATTCAAAACAATAAAGGTTTTACCCTAATCGAATTAATGATCGTTGTTGCGATCATCGGTATTTTGGCAGCGGTAGCATTACCTGCATATCAAGATTACACGCGCAAAGCTCGTTTTTCTGAAGTAACAACTGCCGTTGGCTCTGTAAAAACAGCTGTTGATCTATGTGTTCAAACAGGTGGTACGGCTTGTCACACACCAGGTACGAATGGCGTTCCTGCGGATAACACAACCGCAACATCGAACTTATCATCAGTTGTTTTAACAGGTACAGCTACTGCTCCAGTGATCACAGGTACTGGTACAGCTGCTGCTGGTGGTTATACTTACATAGCTACCGGCGCTGTTGCTAACGGTAAAGTAGCTTGGACCTTCACTGGTTCGTGTGTTGCTGCTGGTGCTTGTGACGTTAATAATGGTTAATTAAAACTGTTTTTAAAAAGCCCCTTTTTGGGGCTTTTTTTATGGCTGAAATTAGGTACACTGTAGTTATGAATAATATAAGAATGTAATCGTTATGAAAGGGATTCAGCGTCAATCAAGTATTCTTTCAGCCGTAGTAAAACACGAGTTGATATCGAGAGCCAAAGCGACCGATATATATGGTGAGTGCCAAAAAACAGGGCGCTCTGTGGTTGATTATTTAATTAATAAAGAAAAGCTATCTGCGCTTGAATTAATTGGCGTACTGTCAAAAAGCTTTGGTATACCGGTAGTCAACCTTAAAAAGCTCGATTTAACCCTATTACCCGATGGCCTTCGCAACGATAAGCTGATTCAAAAACACCGCGCTTTACCGCTGTATTTACGCGGTGGTATTTTATATGTGGCGGTATCCGACCCAACCAATGTTGATGCTCTTGAAGAGTTGCAATTTAATACCGGCTATAGCACCGAAATGGTGCTCGCTGATGACACAACCTTAAACGCTACCATTGAATCGATACTAGAAGACGAACAATCAGCACTTGATATTAGCGACTTAGATGCCGATGAGCTTGGCAGCATAGCGGTTGAAGATACAGAAAAGCAAGACGACGATCCGCAAGGTGGCGAAAACGACGCCCCTATCGTGGTGTATATTAATAAAATTTTGCTCGATGCGATAAAAAAAGGTGCCTCTGACTTACACTTTGAACCGTTTGAGAAAAAGTTTCGCATTCGCTTTCGCGTTGACGGTATTTTAACAGAAGTCGCCACTCCACCGGTAAATCTTGCTAGTCGAATGACCGCCCGTTTAAAGGTTATGTCAAAGCTAGATATTGCCGAGCGCCGTGTACCGCAAGATGGTCGCATTAAACTGGCACTAACCAAAAATAAATCGATTGATTTTCGTGTCTCCACCCTGCCTACCATGTGGGGCGAGAAAGTGGTAATGCGTATTTTAGACTCTTCAAGCGCCGAGCTTGGCATTGATATTTTAGGTTACGAAGAAGACCAAAAAGCTTTGTATTTAGATGCGCTATCAAAACCGCAAGGGATGATTTTGGTCACTGGGCCAACAGGTTCTGGTAAAACGGTATCGCTTTATACCGGTTTAAATATTTTAAATACAGAAGAACGCAATATTTCTACCGCCGAAGACCCGGTAGAAATTAATCTTGAAGGGGTTAATCAGGTACAAATTAACAACAAAGCCGGCTTAACCTTTGCCGAGGCGTTAAAGTCGTTTTTACGACAAGATCCCGATATTGTTATGGTCGGTGAAATACGTGATTTAGAAACTGCAGAAATCGCCATTAAAGCGGCGCAAACCGGTCACTTGGTATTGTCTACCCTACATACCAATTCAGCCGCCGAGACCTTGACTCGTTTGTTAAATATGGGCGTGCCATCTTATAACGTGGCAAGCTCAGTCAGCTTGATTATTGCCCAACGCCTTGCGCGCCGATTGTGTAACCACTGTAAGGAGGTAGACGATACCTCGCCGCAAGCGTTAATTGAACTCGGTTTTAATCCTGATGAAGTAAACGATATCACCATCTATAGACCCAAAGGCTGTGACGAATGCACCAAGGGTTATAAAGGCCGTGTGGGGATTTACGAAGTAATGAAAATTAGTGAAGAAAACGCCAAGCTGATTATGGATGGTGCCAGCTCGTTAGATATTGCCGAGCAAGCGCAAAAAGAAGGTTATAATAACCTGCGCCAGTCGGCTTTATTAAAAGCCAAAGCCGGGGTGACCAGTTTGGCTGAAGTCAGTCGAGTGACGGCTTAAAACAAGGCTTTAAGACTATAAAGTGGTAAGGCTGTAAGCGATAAGTCCTAAGCTATAAGCGGTAAGCGCAAAGTAAATCTGTGCGAAGATTTAAAACACAACGCAAATAACAATAAGGTATAAATTTCATGACTGTTGCAACCCCACAAGAAAAAACGGTTAAACCTAAAGCACTAGATACCTTTCAGTGGGAAGGGGTTAACCGCAAAGGTAAAAAAATAAAAGGCGAGCTTGCTGCCACCAACGCAATTGAACTCAAAGCCCAGCTGCGCAAACAAGGCATTACCCCGTTAAAACACAAAAAGAAGAAAAAATCACTGCTTAGCAGTGGCGATAAAGCCATTACGCCTGCCGATATCGCAGTAATATCGAGACAAATCGCTACCATGCTAACCGCTGGTGTACCATTAGTACAAACCATCGAAATGATCGGTAAAGGCAACGACAACGGTAACATCCGCCAACTGTTAGGTGACATCGGTAATAAAGTTCAATCTGGCTTACCACTATCAGAGTGTTTGCGCGACCATCCAAAATATTTTGATGACTTATATTGTGATTTAGTGCAATCGGGTGAACAATCAGGTGCCTTAGAAGCCATTTTTGGTCGTATTGCCTTATACAAAGAAAAGGCCGAAGCGTTAAAATCAAAAATTAAAAAAGCGCTATTTTATCCAATTGCGGTACTGATTGTTGCAGCAATTGTTACCTCAATTTTGTTAATATTTGTGGTACCAACCTTTGTTGATATTTTTGCTAGCTTTAATGCTGAACTACCTGCTTTCACTTTGTTTGTGGTTGGTATATCTGATTTTATGGTCGCCTATTGGTATATCGCCCTCGCTGCTGTTTCTATCGTCGGCTGGTTATTCAAACGTGCACATTTAAACAGTCAACAATTTCGCGATAAAGTGGATGCCTACGTATTAAAGATACCAGTTATCGGTATGATTTTAGATAAGGCCGCGGTAGCCCGCTTTGCCCGTACCCTATCAACCACATTTGCCGCTGGTGTCCCTTTAATTGACGCCCTTGACTCGGCTGCTGGAGCCTCAGGCAATGCGATATATCGCGAGGCGATAAAAGAGATTCGATCTGAAGTATCTGCCGGTATGCAAATGAACCTTGCAATGCGCAACGTGAATATATTTCCCGATATGGTAATTCAAATGGTGACGATAGGTGAAGAATCGGGCGCCCTCGATGATATGCTAGCTAAGGTAGCCACCATTTACGAGCAAGAAGTAGATGATGCCGTTGATGGCTTAACTGCGCTACTTGAGCCAATGATCATGGCGGTTTTAGGCGTAGTGATTGGTGGTTTGATTATTGCCATGTACCTGCCGATATTCCAAATCGGTGCCGTAATTTAAGCAGTTTGTACATTTTTCACACTGCAAATAACAAAAGCCGAAGTTAAGACTTCGGCTTTTTTAAGTATTAATAACAATAAAAAGGTAATTCACCGTGCTTTCTGATTTGATCTCGCTATTTAACCAATACCCTGTTGCTTTTTATAGTTCCTGCGCAGTGTTAGGCCTCCTCGTTGGTAGTTTTTTAAATGTGGTCATTTATCGCTTGCCGAAAATGATGCAAGCTGAATGGGCCTGTGAATGTCGTGAGTTGTTAGCCGATGAATTAACTGAAGAAGCAAAAAAATCTGCGAAACAATCGGCGGAGCAAAGTGCGGCGATGACGTTGTCAAAGCCAGCATCAAGTTGCCCCAAGTGCGGTGCTAAAATTAAGCCATGGCAAAACATTCCCGTAATCTCGTGGTTGTTACTACGCGGTAAATGCGCCAAGTGCAGTAACCCAATATCCATGCGTTATCCGATAATTGAACTGCTCAGCGGCCTTGCCTCACTAGTTGTTGCGATGCACTTTGGTGTGACTTGGCAAGCGCTGTTTATGATTGTTCTTACCTGGTGTTTAATCGCGCTGACCATGATTGATTTTGATCATATGATTTTGCCGGATCAAATTACCTTACCACTGGTCTGGCTTGGCTTAATTCTTGGCTTAAATAACGTCTTTGTTAGCTTAGACCAAGCAGTCATTGGTGCCATTGCCGGTTATATGAGTTTGTGGTCAATTTATTGGCTATTTAAGCTAGCCACAGGTAAAGAGGGTATGGGTTATGGCGACTTTAAGCTGTTTGCCGTATTTGGCGCTTGGTTTGGCTGGCAACTGTTGCCTTTACTTATTTTAATGGCCTCATTAGTCGGTGCTGTTATTGGCGTGAGTTTAATTTTATTTAAACGCCATGAAGGGTCAAAGCCCATTCCGTTTGGTCCGTATTTAGCTATAGCTGGTTGGATTTGCGCCCTATGGGGACAACAAATTTGGGCGCGGTATATGGGGCTTTTGGGTTAAGCTATAAAGCTGTAAGCTATAAGGCGGTAAGCTGTAAGGCGGTAAGCTGTAATGCGTAAGACTGTAAGAGGCAAAGCGCTAAAGTTTGCCCATCAATTAAGTGTTTGAGGTAGATAATGAGTCAGCTAATTATAGGTCTAACAGGTGGTATTGGTAGCGGTAAGACTACCGTTGCCAATATGTTTGCCGAGTTCGGCATTGATATTGTTGATGCCGACGTTGTTGCCCGTGACGTTGTCGCCCCAGGTACTCCAGCGTTAGCTAAAATTGCCGAGTACTTTGGCGCAGACTACATACTTGCCAATGGCGAGCTAAATCGCGCCAAGTTGCGCGAGCGGGTATTTAAAGTAGCTAAGGACAAAGACTGGTTAAATGCGTTACTACACCCTGTTATTCGGCAAACCATGTTAACACAATGTAAACAAGCCACCAGCCCTTACTGCCTGCTTGTCGTGCCGTTATTGCTTGAAAACGGCCTTGACCAGCACGTTGATAAAGTCTTGGTGGTTGATGTAACCGTTGAAACCCAAATTAGCCGCACCATCGCCCGAGATAACAACGATAAAGCACAAGTAGAGCGAATTATTGATGCGCAAATAAGCCGAGAACAGCGGGTAGCCGCCGCTGATTTTGTTATTGATAACAACAACTGTAGCCTAGCAGAATTAAAACAACAGGTGGCTCAGGTACACAAGCAACTATTGGCTTTGGCAGGCTAACAGAAGTTGGTATAGAAATTAGCATCCAGTACAAATAAAACACCAATTTCACCTCTGATCCCCCCCATACTATCATCGTGATGAAATGTGAATTACAGCCATTTTGCTTTAATCCTTGCAACTGTGTTGCCTTTGTATTGCGGTGTCGTTACTATAGAAAAATTAACCAATAACGATAACCACAACATTAGCTAATAAATCGATGGCAGGCATTCTTTACGAACACCCATTAAACGAGCGCATTCGCAACTATTTAAAGCTAGAGCAGTTATTTGCTCAAGCCAGAGCGTGTTTAGGCCAAGATTTTGAGACCAGTCACAGTGCGTTTTTCAGTGCTCTATTTACCATATTAGACACCCTTGATCGCACCGATGTGCGCGGTGATATGATCAAAGATTTAGAAAAGCTCGAACACAACCTCAATTTGTGGTCAAAATCACCATCTGTTGATAGCAAAGTACTCAGTCACAGCCTACAGCAGACCCAACAGCTGTCTAGCGAGTTACGCAGCAAACAGACCCCTTGGTCTGCATTAAAAGACGACAAATTTTTAGATGCGATGCGCAAACGCTTTAGCGTTACCGGCGCTTATTGTGGTTTTGACTTACCGGCGTTAGTGCACTGGTTAAAGCAACCACCAATTTTCTTACAAAACGATATTGAACGCTGGTTATCGTCGTTAAATCTGGTTGAACAGTCACTGGCACTCGTACTTAAATTTATTCGCCAAAAAGCCAACTTTGAAATCGTTAACGTCGATAACAGCTTTTATCAAGACGCCGGCGAAGGTTTATTGCTATTGCGCATCGAAGTGCAAGACGGCGCCGATTACTTTCCGTTGGTCAGTGGTAATCGCTATCGCTATTCGATTCGCTTTATGGAGCTTTGCGAACAAAAGGGTCAACAGTACATTACCGATAATGTCACCTTTAAACTAGCCAAGTGCTAAGGCTTTTGATAACAAAAACCATTTCATCCAAGGGCTATCTGCGCTACCATTACTCTCGCTTACCCTATAATTTATTATCATCGTAGTTTGAGGATATTCATGGTGACAAAAGTAGACTGCCCCACTTGCAAAAAAACTGTTGTGTGGAATGAACAAGCCAAGTTTCGCCCGTTTTGTTCAGAGCGCTGTAAGCTAATTGACTTAGGTGACTGGGCTGAAGAAAACCACAAAATTTCGCAACCGATTCAAGCAACCGACGCATTAAGTGAAGATATGCTCGATGCTCTTGAAGACCAATTTTTACAAAACAACAGCTTCTTCACCGACGCCAAATAAACCAAGATTCACTTGTCCGCTAGGTGTTGGTGTAATAGCCAACAATAGCTAACTACCATTGGTGTTAGCTAACCTCTGTAAATCAATAAGTTACTTGCTTTTAAATGTGGCTATTTGGCATACTGAAAAAGTCCCCTTTCTGTTTAAATAGACGATGTGGTTATTATGAAATATATACTGTTAGTGTTTGCTATATTTGTTGCTGGGATGACGTATTTTGAATTTCAGGAACGGCAAAAATCGGCGCAGATCGCCGAAGATAAAAAGCCAACCAATGACATTGAGCGGCTTGAACGCGCGTTTAACACCAGTAATTACAAAGAGTTTGTTGATATCGACAAGCTTGGTGAGTTAGAAAAAATTGCTTATGCGCAGCAACACAACATCTCTGATATTCAAGTCTCAGGTGAAGGAATGGTGATTAAAATTTTAGCCGACGATGAACAAGGCTCTCGTCATCAGCGCTTTATTATTCGCCTTGATAATAAACAAACACTGTTAATTGCTCACAATATTGATTTAGCAAATCGAATCAATACCTTGCGCCAAGGCGATAAAGTTAAGTTTTACGGCGAATACGAATGGAATGACAAGGGGGGCGTAGTGCACTGGACCCATCGCGATCCCGATCCACGAGGTGATCACGAAGACGGCTACTTAATTCACGCCGGCATTAAATACTGGTAAGCCTATAAAATTCCACTGGCATCCTTAGGCTCTAGACATCGTTCCGCTAGAGCCTAGATTCAACCTTTTTCCTCACAACACCTCTAACTTCACCACAACTGTTGTAGATAAACACCAACTCTAAAGTCGGTGGTAAGTAGACGGCAATACTGTAGTAATTTGTACCGTACTGGTTAAAACGGTCTGACAGTCGATTTAAACTAAAGTTAGGCCGCTCTTAGCGATGTAGGCATTATCCGCTTTAAATGACCACTAGAGGGTTTATAGGCCCATTGACAACAGCTTAGTTAGAATTTCCTGATTGGCGGCGGGAAAGTCCATATCCGTTAATTGCGGTAAGCTAAACCAACCTTGTTGCTGCCCTTCTTGCGCACTTGGCTCACCATTAAATTGGTCGACTAAAAACACCTCAAGTAACACCTGTTTATCTGGGTAGTCATGACTAATGATTAATAACGGCTGCATCGCTAAGGTATCAATGGCAATTTCCTCTAACAGCTCGCGATGCAGTGCTTGGTGGACGGTTTCATCGACTTCGACTTTGCCCCCTGGAAATTCCCACTTACCACCTTGATGCGCGTTGGCTAAACGCTTGGTTAAAAAGAACTGGCCTTGACGGTAGATCACCCCAACGGCAACATGAATACGTTTTGTCATAATCACTTCAACAAAGGTTTACTGTTAATATTTATCGTTAATAATGGCTTTAAATGTAAAAAAGGACGGTAACTACGCATCGTAGCACCGCCCTTCTGTGGTTATGCATGCCGCGCGTTACGAAAGCTTACCGTGACATTGCTTATATTTTTTACCCGAACCGCACGGACACGGTTCATTGCGACCAACGCGTGGCACTGAGTTTGTTTCAGCCGCCGTTGCGCTCGCGCTGTCATGGTTAAACTGCATTGGCGCTTGTTCTGCTTTTTGCTGTTGCTGCTGTTCCATTTGTTCAACTTCGTTTTCTTGTTGAATGCGAACTTTTGACAACAAGCTAACCACATCGTACTTCAAGTTATCTAACATACTAGAAAACAGCGCGAAAGACTCTTTCTTGTACTCTTGCTTTGGATTCTTTTGTGCATAGCCACGCAAGTGGATACCTTGACGCAAGTGATCCATCGCAGCTAAGTGCTCTTTCCAAAGGTTATCAAGTGTTTGCAGCATGACCGCCTTTTCAAAGTGGCGCAATACATCGGCACCAATTTGCTCTTCTTTCGCTTTGTAAGCGTCATTAGCAGCGTTAATGATCTTATCGCGCAATGACTCTTCGTGTAGCTTGTCATCTTCTTCTAACCACTTGGCAATTGGTAAATCAAGCGCTAAGTCGCCTTTAAGCTGCTCTTCAAGGCCTTGAATATCCCACATCTCTTCAAGTGATTGCGGTGGAATATGACCATCAATAATGCCATTGATCACATCTAAGCGAATGGCTTCAATGGTTTCAGCAATATCGCCGTCATCGAGTAGCTCGTTGCGTTGATCGTAAATAACCTTGCGTTGGTCGTTGGCAACATCATCGTATTCAAGCAACTGCTTGCGAATATCGAAGTTGCGACCTTCAACTTTGCGTTGCGCGTTTTCTATTGACTTGGTTACCCATGGATGCTCAATGGCTTCACCGTGTTCCATCCCCAACTTGCGCATCATGTTTGCTATGCGCTCTGAGGCGAAAATTCGCATTAACGCATCTTCCATTGACAGGTAAAAGCGGGTTGAACCAGGGTCACCTTGACGACCACTTCGACCGCGTAGCTGATTGTCAATACGACGCGACTCATGGCGTTCAGTAGCAATAATGTGTAAGCCGCCTAGCTCAAGTACTTTTTCATGCTCGGCTTGCCATTGTGACGTTACACTGTCGATTTGTTGTTGCGATGGGTTGTCTAATTTAGCCAGTTCGGTCGCTAAATTGCCGCCCAACACGATATCGGTACCACGGCCTGCCATATTGGTAGCAATGGTCACTGCGCCAATCTTACCGGCATTGGCCACAATTTCAGCTTCTTCAGCGTGGAATTTCGCATTCAGTACTTTGTGTTTGATTTTTTCTTTGCGCAGTAATTGCGATAAAAACTCAGATGTTTCGATACTGATAGTACCAACAAGCACTGGTTGGCCCCGCTCAACACAGTCTTTGATGTCGGCGAGGATTGCTTCAAACTTTTCTTGTTGGGTCAGGTAAACTAAATCCGACATGTCGTTGCGGATCATTGGACGGTTGGTTGGAATGATAACCGTTTCCAAACCGTAAATGTGGTTAAACTCAAACGCTTCGGTATCCGCCGTACCAGTCATCCCCGATAGTTTGTTGTACAAACGGAAGTAGTTTTGGAAGGTAATTGACGCTAACGTTTGGTTTTCGTTTTGAATGTCTACACCTTCTTTGGCTTCCACCGCTTGGTGCAAACCTTCAGACCAACGGCGGCCTTCCATGGTACGACCGGTGTGCTCATCAACGATAACCACTTCACCGTCTTTAACGATGTAATCAACGTCTTTAACAAACAATTTGTGCGCGCGAAGCGCTGCCATAACGTGGTGCAGTAAGGCGATATTGGTTGCGCCGTAAAGCGAATCACCTTCGTTTAGCATACCGCGCTCAATTAAGATTTCCTCAACTCTCACTTGGCCGCGCTCAGTTAGGTAAACTTGTTTTGATTTTTCATCGACGGTGAAATCACCGGTGCTTTCAACGCCCTCTTCGTCTTCGCGATCTTGTAGCTCAAGCAGTGGTACAATTTGATCGACCACGCGGTACATTTCTGAACTGTTTTCGGCAGCACCTGAGATAATCAACGGAGTACGCGCTTCATCGATTAAGATCGAGTCAACCTCATCGATAACGGCGAAGTTTAAGGTGCGCTGTACTCGTTGTTCTGGTGAAAACGCCATGTTATCGCGTAGATAATCAAAGCCAAATTCATTGTTGGTACCGTAGGTGATATCCGCCTCATACGCTGCTTTTTTGTCGTCTTGTGACAGACCCGGAATATTACAACCAACGCTTAGACCTAAAAATTCAAACAACGGGCGTGACCAATCGGCATCGCGCTTAGCAAGGTAATCATTCACGGTAATAACGTGTACGCCATTGCCTGATAACGCATTTAAGTATGACGGCAAGGTGGCGGTTAGGGTTTTACCTTCACCGGTACGCATCTCTGAAATCTTGCCTTGGTGCAATACCATGCCACCGATCATTTGCACGTCAAAGTGACGCATGCCAAATACCCGTACACTGGCTTCGCGCACTACGGCAAATGCGTCAACTAACACATCGTCAAGGCTCGCACCGTTGGCTATGCGTTCTTTGAACTCAGCTGTTTTGGCCTTGAGCTCGTCATCGCTTAGCGCTTGCATGCTTGGCTCTAGGTCGTTAATTTTTTTTACTTCTTTATTTAATTGTTTCAGTAGGCGGTCATTGCGACTACCGAACAGCTTCGTCATTAATTTTACAAACATCTTATTAAACCAATTATTGAAATATACGTTGGCAACTACCAGTATTTTAGTGTGCGTTATGCGTTGTTATTGAGTTGATTGGGTTTATCTTAAGTCTTTGGCTTGCGATAAACATATTTTGCAGGATTGATTTGCTTGTCGTTACGCAGGATTTCATAATGAACATGAGGTCCAGTTGAACGTCCGGTTGAACCCATCTTAGCAATGGCTTGACCTTTGTTTACTACATCACCAAGTGCCACTAAATTTTCCTTATTATGTGCGTAGCGGGTTTTATAACTGTTACCGTGATCAATTTCAACCATTAAACCATAGCCATACTTTTCACCCGCAAAACTCACCACGCCACTGCCGGTGGCAAATACTTCGGCGTTTTCCTTACCCGCGAAGTCGACACCTTTATGCATTGCCGGTTTACCGGTAAATGGGTCCTTGCGCACACCGTAATACGATGACAACCAACCTTTACCAATGGGTCGCCCAGATAAATAGCTCGTCGTTTGTATATGGTGACCTAAGGTCAGTGATTCAAGTAGCTTTAGTTGATTTTCTTTTTGATCGAGGTGTGTTGTTAACGCACTCACTTGCTGTTGTAAATCGCTCAAGCTAAATTCGCTATCTAACATCCCGACTTGCAATGGTCCGCCAGATGAAGGACTGTTAGCCATATTAAACTCTTCTGCCGGAATATCGGCTTCTTCGGCTAAGCGCTCACCCAGTGCGTTAAGCCGCGCCAAGTGTGATTGCAATTCGGCAATTTTTACCGTTAGCGCTAACACTTGTTGGCTCTCTGTGTCGTTGTTCAACTCAGGTGACTGCGCCACATTTTGCATATTGCGCAAGTGTTCCGGCACTTCGTTGGGCGATAAAAAGCTGTGTATGAGCAAACCTGAAACCACGGCAAAACCACCAACGGCAGCTAACCACCTAGGTTTACTTAGTTTCATTGAAAATCGGACATTTTGTCCGCGATATATTAATGTTAAACTCATATACTCACATTGTTTAAATGCACTGTTTGCCACTTTATCACAAAACACTCATGGCACAATAACCGATGAAACGAATTGTTAAACCACCGCAAGACTTACAAACTTTACTGCAAAATGCCAGCAGTAATATGGCGAATTTGTCAGTAAAGGCTCAATCGTTACAGATATTGGCCAACATCGTTAGCCAAGTGTGTCCCGACCTTCCCGATAACGCTTGGCAAATTGCCAACTGTCGCGACAATCTCGTTGTTATTGAAGCAAAATCATCGGTCTGGGGGCAAAGGTTACAATTTGAACGTAACAATATAGCAACGCAACTGTCTTTGCAAACCCAAGGTGTATTTAATCGCATAGAAATTAAGGTTAATCCGTTTGGTTTAAAAAAACAGCAAGCTGCACCAGCACCTAGTAAACCGACCAAGCACATGTCCGCGAATAGCGCCGAGCAATTGCGCAAAGTGGCTGAAGGTGCACCCGAGGGATTAAAACAAAAACTATTAAAACTTGCTTCGCACGTAAAGGACGATAATTCAAATACTTAGCTTAGTAAAAATTTACCAACAAACAACTTTTAGCGCACTTTTTAGTTAGCGACTAGCGTACCACCAATCAGCCCTTACCTCATCTCTTACCTGCGCGCTGCGATAACAGACCACTGATAACAAAAACCGCGAAAAAAAACGGAGCTAAGCGCTCCGTTTTCAAAATCTTATCTGCTGTTCGCCGTTAGGCAAATACTGCGTCTTGATAGGCAATCGGTGACGTCGTTTGTTGTTCAAACGTTACCCATTCCCAGCAATCTTGTTGTTTAAAGACTTCACGCAACAACAAGTTGTTTAAACCGTGTCCCGACTTGTAGGCATTAAGCTCGCCTAAAATGCTGGTGCTGGCCATGTATAAATCACCGATAGCATCGAGGATCTTGTGCTTGACGAATTCATCGTCATAACGCAAATCATCGCTGTTTAGCATCTTGAACTCATCCAATACAATGGCATTTTCTAAACTGCCACCCAAGGCTAAGTTGTGCGAGCGCAAGTACTCAATGTCTTTCATAAAACCAAACGTACGGGCGCGGCTGATTTCTTTCACAAAGGCAGTACTAGACAAGTCTAAGCGCATTTGCTGTGCGGTATTGGCGATAACTGGGTGTTCAAAATCAATGGCGAAATTGACGCGAAAACCTTCATAAGGACGCAATTCTGCCCATTTATCACCTTCTTCAACGCGGATCGGCTTGGTAATTCGTAAAAACTTTTTCGCTGCATTTTGCTCTTCAATGCCAACCGATTGTATCAAATAGACGAACGGTAACGAGCTACCGTCCATAATCGGGATTTCTGGCGAATCGATTTCAACGATTAGATTATCAATACCCAGACCAGCAAGTGCGGCAAGTAAGTGTTCCACGGTGGATACTTGAACACCTTGCTCATTTACCAGACAGGTACACAACGTCGTCTCACCAACCGCTTGAGGGGTTGCTGGGATATCAACGGCAGGTGACAGATCAACACGACGGAAAATAATTCCGGTGTTAACAGGTGCAGGACGGAGAGTTAGCTGCACTTTTTCACCTTTGTGTAGGCCTACGCCCACTGCGTCAATCGCTTGTTTGAGTGTACGTTGCTTGATCATATTTCGCCTTAAAATCAGTTACACCGAGCTTTTACCTGTAAAAAGCGGGCTCAATGTTAGCAAAATTATCGTTTCCAGTCAAAGTTATTACAGTTTGGCGTGATCTTTGCTTACATTCGATTACAGCTTTGTTAATATCTATTAACACCCTGTTATGTAAGGTAAATAAACGCCCTAAAAGCAATGTGTCATTGCCTTCCTTATTACCCTAGCTGACCGCTGTTAGCATTGCTCGTCGACCACACTGGTATGTGTGTTCACGCCAATACTTTACAGCAATTAATCAGCTTGTTTGCGCAAGAACGCCGGAATGTCCAAGTAATCAGCATCAGGAGCCGTCGACGGTGCCTTCTCTTGGCGCTCTTCAGCATATGCTGATGGCGCTGGTGACGCTGCAGGTTCCGGTTCTGGCGTATAAGGCGCATTAACGGTTACCGGCTCTGGTTTTTGCACAGCTGGCACAATCGAAATCTCTGGCTTTTGTTGCTGGCCAATACCCGTTGCGACAACCGTAACTCGCAATTCATCGGTCATATCAGGATCAATAACCGCACCGACAACCACGGTTGCACTTTCAGATGCAAAGGCGCGAACTGCATTACCAACGGTTTCAAATTCGTCAATTGAGATATCTAAGCCTGCGGTGATATTTACCAAAATACCGCGCGCACCGGCAAGATCGACATCTTCGAGTAACGGGCTTGAAATTGCCGACTCAGCCGCTTCTTCTGCGCGGTCTTCGCCAGCTGCAGAGCCAGAGCCCATCATTGCCGTACCCATTTCCGACATAACTGTACGTACGTCAGCAAAGTCAACGTTGATTAGACCTGGGCGAGTGATCAGCTCGGCAATCCCCTGTACAGCGCCTAGTAAAACGTTGTTAGCCGCTTTAAACGCGTCGAGTAGCGAGGTACCTGGACCTAAAACTTTTAGCAATTTCTCATTTGGAATAGTGATCAATGAGTCAACGTGCTCAGCCAAAAATTGAATGCCTTGCTCGGCGTAATTCATACGCTTTTTGCCTTCGAATGGGAACGGCTTAGTCACTACCGCGACGGTTAAGATACCCATTTCTTTAGCGATTTCAGCAACCACTGGTGCCGCACCAGTACCTGTACCGCCACCCATACCGGCGGCAATAAAGACCATATCCGCGCCTTGAAGCGTTTGGCGAATGGTTTCGCGGTCTTCTTCGGCACTGCGACGACCAATTTCTGGGTTAGCACCTGCACCAAGACCTTTAGTGACATCGGCACCAATTTGTAAGGTTACGGTTGCTGATGAGTTGCGCAACGCTTGCGAATCGGTATTCGCAGTTATGAACTCAACCCCTTCAATGGTTTGTACAACCATGTGTTCTACGGCGTTACCGCCGCCGCCACCTACACCGATGACTTTGATCACCGCTTCTTCGCTGTGCTCATCCATTAATTCGAACATAATTTTCTCTCCGTTCTATTGTTTTTTGTTCCACCAAAAAAATCTTTTATAACTCTGTCGTTAAAATCGGTTCTCAAACCAATTTTTTAATCGCGACAACATACTCACCACGCTATCGCTAGTACCGACATCACTGTGTTTATCGCTACTGGCCTGTAAGCCGTAATGCAGTAAGCCAACCACCGTTGCGTAACTCGGGTCGTTGACGTAATCGGTTAGCCCTTGAATATTGCGCGGTGCACCAATGCGCACAGGCATCTGAAATACCTCTTCGGCAAATTCGACTACCCCTTCCATTTTCGCCGTACCACCGGTTAATACGATACCGGCAGCAATCTGATCTTCTAGCCCGCTGGCCTTAATTTCTTCTAAAATCAGTTCAAACAGCTCATGATACCTCGGCTCGACCACTTCCGCTAGTGTATGACGCGACATTGTGCGTGCGGGGCGGTCACCAACGCTCGGCACTTCGATATTTTCTTCCATGCTCACCATTTGTCGAAGCGCGCACGCGTATTGTACCTTAATGTCTTCGGCATGACTCAATGGAGTTCTAAATATTTTCGCAATATCGCTACTCACTTGGTTGCCACCTACCGGAATCACCGCGCTATGGCGAATCGCACCACCGGCAACAATCGAAATATCAAGCGTTCCGGCGCCCATATCAACCACACACACGCCAAGCTCTTTTTCATCGTCAGTCAATACCGAATAAGTGGATGCTAAAGCAGAGAAAATCAACTGATCAGCGGTTAAATTACAGCGTTCAACACACTTGACGATATTTTTTGCCATGTCGTTAGCACACGTAATGATGTGCACCTGTGCTTCAAGGCGAACACCCGACATACCAATCGGGCTCTTTATGTCTTCTTGTACATCGACGCAATACTCTTGCGGTAGCACGTGTAACATTTTTCGCTCAGCCGAAATCGGTACCGAACGCGCGGTGTGAATCACGCTTTCAACGTCGTCTTGAGTCACCTCGTGATCATTAATCGGCACCATGCCATTTTCGTTTTGACATGCAATGTGTTTACCTGAAATGCCCAGATACACAGAACCTATGCTGCAATCAGCCATCAACTCAGCCTCGTTAATGGCGCGCTGAATTGATTGCACCACCAAATTGAGGTCGTTAACACCACCTTTGTCCATGCCTCGAGCGGCATGATGACCAACACCAATGATACTTAATTGATTGTCGGGGGTCACTTCACCAACAACGGCAACCACTTTCGAAGTACCAATGTCTAATCCGACAACCAAATTTCTTTCTACTGCTTTAGGCATTTGTTTTTTCTTCTTCTCGTTTTGGTTTCCAACCCACAGCCATGCCAACGTCATAGCGCAAGTCTACGTAGTCAACTTGCATATCCTGTTCGGCCATTGACTTAATCTTGTCATACGCATCCATAAAACGCTGCACGCGCATCACTCTATCTTCTCGCCCGAGCTTAAGCGATACACCATCGCTCAAGGTAACTAGCCACGCATGGCGTTCACTAAGTACCAATTCATCGATATCTCTATTGATATGTGTTAACAATAAACGCAAATCTCGGTATGTTTCTAGCGCTAAGTGTTCACTGCCTTCAGGACCAAATAGCTTCGGTAACTTAGTCGTAACGCGCTGATTATCTGCTTGAAACAGCACACCGTGTTGATTGATCAAAAAATTGTCATTCCACAGTGCTAACGGTGTTTGATCAACCACGTACACACTCACTGTATCAGGCCATTGTTTGCGCACCGATGCCGAGTAAACCCAGGGTAAGTGTTCCAACTCCCGTTGTACCAAATTAACATCTAGCTGAAAGAAGTTATCGAGATTGCCTTGATGCAATGCAGCGACAATCTCCTCATTCATGGTATACGGTGTGCTGCCTTCAATGACCAAGGTTGACACTGGCAATACCTGGTCTTTTAGCATCGACTGATACCAAGATAGCGCCAAACATACCAAGGCGATACAAACCGCAATAAAAAAGCACAAGCCAGCCCAGTACTGGCGAGGTACTCGACTGGTTTCAGTGGTTTGTTTAGCTATCGTCTTCGTCATGATTAGCGCTATTATTTTCTGTTGTTATTATATCGTTATTATCAGCTCATTAAACGCCCTTTGGGCAGCAACAGTTATTATTTATTGATTTCACTCATTTGTAATATACGAGTCACTAATTGTTGAAAATCAAGACCGGCAACCTTAGCGGCTTTAGGGACTAACGATGTTTCAGTCATCCCCGGTACCGTGTTCACTTCCAGTAAATTAAAGTTGCCGTGGCTGTCTTGCATCACATCAACTCGCCCCCACCCTTGAGCACCTGTTGCTCTAAACGCATTTAGCGCAAGTTGTCTAAGCTCGTGCTCTTTTACCGAGTCCAAACCGCATGGGCACAAATACTGAGTGGTTTTACTCTGATATTTGGCTTGATAGTCGTAAAACTCATTATTGGTTACCATCGATATCGGCGGCAAGGTTTCATCACCGAGTACGGCAACGGTAAACTCTGCACCACTGAGCCAAGCTTCCACCAGTACCTGTTGGTCATAGTCAAACGCCGTGGCCAAAGCGCGAGCCAGTTGCTCGGCGTCGCGAGCGATACTCATGCCAATACTCGACCCTTCTTTTGCCGGCTTTACCATGACCTTATTACCAAGGCGCGCTAAAATTTCGGCGCAGTCAATGTCGTGGTGATGTTCTTTGTTAACCACAACAAAATCTGCAGTCGGCAACGCATTGGCGGCGAATATTTGCTTAGTTCTCACTTTGTCCATCGACAGCGCAGAGCCCAGTACCCCTGAACCGGTATAAGGCAAACCCAAGTATTCTAACGCACCTTGAATACACCCGTCTTCGCCACCGCGACCGTGCAAGGCAATAAACACGCGTTCAATACCCATATCAACCAACTGAGCCAAGGCAACGTGTTTGGTGTCAATGCCGGTCACTTTAAAACCAGCCGCGCTCAATCCGGCAACCACGGCAGCACCAGAGGCCAGCGATACCTCTCGTTCAGCACTCTGACCGCCGTATAATACCGCGATGTGTTGCTGTTTTAATTCGGCTATATCAACTAACTGCATGACCCTTATCGCTCCTTAACATTCAGCTGCTCTGCTGACATCAGCTGGCGCGCAATGGCACCGACATTACCTGCACCTTGGGTGATGAGCATGTCGTTATGCTCTAATACGTTGGCCAGTAACTCAGGTAATTGCTCAACTGAACTCACGTAAATCGGCTCCATCGCGCCGCGCAAACGAATACTGCGAGCCAAGGCTTTTGAATCGGCATTGCTGATCGGCTCTTCACCTGCTGCGTATACGTCGAGTAAAATCAGCTGGTCAACGCTAGCTAAAACCTCGACAAAATCTTCGTAAAGATCGCGGGTGCGCGAGTATCGATGTGGCTGAAACAGCATCACCAGGCGACGTTCTGGCCAGCCGTTGCGCATCGCTTTAATGGTGGCTGCAACCTCACTCGGATGGTGACCGTAATCATCGATAACGGTAATTTGGCCTTGTTTGGTCGACAGTTGGCCCAGGCCCTCAAAGCGACGTCCGATTCCCTCAAAGGTTTGTAAGGCTGCAACAATAGCATCATCGCTAACCCCTTCATCAGTCGCCACAGCGATAGCCGCTAAGGCGTTGGCGACGTTGTGCCGGCCCGGTAGATTTAATACCACCTGCAAATCAGCATGGCCTTTGCGCACCACAGTAAATTCACTGACCCCTGCGCGTTGTTGATAATCAATGGCGCGCACATCCGCCTGCTCACTAAAGCCATAGGTGATAAACTGACGGCCAACCGACGGCAGCAACTCGGCTACCACCGGGTTATCCACACATAATACCGCCAAGCCGTAAAACGGCAGATTGTGTAAAAACTCAACGTAGGTATCTTTGAGTTTTTCAAAATCGCCCTGATACGTGTCCATGTGATCGGCGTCAATATTCGTCACCACACTAACCATTGGCTGAAGATGTAAAAACGACGCGTCGCTTTCATCTGCCTCGGCAATGAGGTAGCGACTCTTACCCAATCTCGCATTGGTACCGGCACTGTTTAACAAACCACCGATAACAAAGGTTGGATCTAAGTCTGCTTGGGCAAAAATACTGGCGATCAAACTCGTCGTTGTGGTCTTACCGTGGGTGCCAGCAATGGCGATACCATGGCGAAAGCGCATTAACTCGGCGAGCATTTCGGCACGGCGAACAATGGGAATGCGTTTATTCTGGGCCGCCACTAATTCAATATTGTCGGCATCTATTGCACTGGAGACGACAACCACACTCGCATCGGTGACATTGTCGCTGGCGTGACCTATATGAACGCTTGCTCCTAACTTGCGCAAGCGTTTAACAACTGCGTTTTCACCAATATCTGAGCCACTAATTTGATAGCCCTCGTTGAGCAGGACTTCGGCAATCCCTCCCATACCGGCACCACCGATACCAACGAAATGGATAACTTTAACTCGACGCATTTCTGGTATTTTCATCATACACTCTTCACTTGTTTACTAACGACCGACAAACTAACGCTACGCGTTCGGTCGCATCAGGGCTCGAAACCGCTTTACTCGCTTTTGCCATTTTCTGCAGCGCGGATTGAGAACTGAATAATAAATTTAATTTACGCGATAACAGCGTTGCGCTTAACTGTGCTTGTGGCAGCGAATAGGCCGCCCCTGCATCCACCAAAAATTGTGCATTTTTGCTTTGGTGATCGTCAACCGCATGCGGCAGAGGGATAAATATTGCCGGGCGTCCAGCGATGGCTAATTCCGATACCGTCAACGCTCCTGCGCGACATATTACCACATCGGCCCATTGATAAGCCTTCGCCATATCATCGATAAATTCGCTGACGGTTACTTTGTCGCTGTTAATTTTGTAGCCCTGGTAGGCTTGTTCAACGGCTTGCTGATTACCCTTGCCCGTTTGATGCCAGACATCAATGCCCTGCAATTTTATCTGCGAAATCGCTTGTGGCACCGTTTCATTGAGCACCTTTGCGCCCAAGCTGCCACCAACCACCAATACGCGTTTACTATTGTGCTCTTGTATCTGGTAATCGAGCGAGGTGATATCAGCGCGTACCGGATTGCCCACCACCTCATAAGAGACGTTGTCTTTAAACGCATCGGGAAACGCACTGAGCACTTTACTGGCGATTTTCGCCAAGTAGCGATTCGTCATACCGGCTACCGCATTTTGCTCGTGCAAAACCAGAGGAATCCTTTTAAGCCAAGCGGCAACACCACCTGGTGCACTGGCGTAGCCGCCCATGCCGAGTACCACATCAGGTTGTACTTTATTAATTACTTGCAAAGACTGCAAAACCGATTGTAACACTTTAAACGGCATGCTCAGTTTAGAGCGCCAGCCCTTGCCGCGCAGACCGGAAATATTAATAAATGAAATGTCGATATTTCGCTCAGGGATCAATTCCGCTTCCATCCGATCGGCGGTGCCTAACCAGTGAATATGCCAGCCTTGTTGCTGTAAATACTGTGCTACCGCTAGCCCTGGGAAAATATGACCTCCCGTGCCACCGGCCATGATTAAAATTGTCGGACGCTTAGCCATCGACTTCGCCTCCTTTTGCGATCGCTTGCATCGACTGTAATCGCAATTCGTGATCGATACGAATCAATATTGCAATTGCCAATGTCATAACTATCATTGAACTACCACCATAACTGATCAACGGCATGGTTAATCCTTTTGTAGGAAAAACACCAGCACTTGCACCGACATTAACGGCTGTTTGAAAGCTAATCCAAATACCGATTGCATAAGCAAAGAAGCCCTCAAAAAAGCGCTCTTGCTGCAGTGCCTGCTTGCCTAAATATATTGCTTTAATAACGAGTAAAAGCACTAAACACAACAAGCTGACAACACCAACAAAGCCAAATTCTTCTCCGACCACCGCCATCACAAAGTCGGTGTGCGCTTCGGGAAGGTAATCAAGCTTCTGAATACTATTGCCAAGCCCTAAACCAAAAAATTCACCACGGCCATACGCCATAAGCGACTGGGTTAATTGATAACCGGTACCAAATTGATCATCCCACGGATTCAAAAAACCGGTAACCCGCGCCATGCGGTATGGTTCCCAATAAATTAATAAACTAAACGCAGCCAATAAGCCGCCAACAATAGCAATAAATTGCCACAATCTAGCCCCTGCCAAAAACAACAGACCAAGTGCTGTGCATCCCATCACCACAACGGTACCGAGATCCGGCTGTTTCAACAGCAGCAAACCAAGCGCGAATAATACCAATAATGGTTTAAAAAAGCCTGAAAATTTATCCATAACTTCGTCGCGACGGCGCACTAAATAAGCGGATAGATAGCAAAAGAAAAATAACTTTGCTGGCTCTGCCGCCTGCAAGTTGAGCGGACCAATACCAATCCAGCGGGTCGAGCCGTTCACTTTGCGTCCGACCACTAATACTGCAATCAACAATAAAATCGCCAACAGCAATAAGGTCCAACTGTATTTGTGCCATTGTTCCATAGTCACGTTAAGCGCTACCGCTGCCATAGTAATACTGATCAATACGTATACGGCATGGCGTTTAACAAAGTGAAAGGGATCGTCAAACAAGCGTTCTCCAACTGGAATAGACGCACTGGCAACCATCACCAACCCCAATAGATACAGGGTAAAAGCGAGTAACAAAAAGCCACGGTCAAAGCTTAAAGTAACCTGCTTAGCTGGCTGATTAGTGTTTTGTAACCACTGTGGAAAATGCAGTTTGTCTAACAAGGCAAGCACTATTGTATCTCCCGCACCGCTTCAATAAACACATCACCTCGGTGCATGTAATTATTGAACATATCAATACTTGCACAGGCCGGTGACAACAGCACAACATCCCCAGTATTTGCCCATTTTCTCGCTTGTTGTACCGCCTGATGAAGGTCTTCTACTTCAACCGCGTCGCTCTTGTAATGCGCTATTTGACTACCGTCTTTACCGAGCGTAATAAGCTTATCGACCTTGGCCAAGCCAGGCTTTAATTCGTCAAAGTTAGCCCCTTTGCCATCACCGCCGGCAATTAAAATCAATTGCCCTGTAGATTGCTGCAATCCGTCAATTGCCGCTAGCGTCGCACCGATATTAGTCGCCTTAGAGTCATTAATCCAAGTAATGCCGTCTAGGGTTGGCACCGGTTTACAGCGATGTGCTAAACCTTCAAATGACAGCAGCCCTTGAGCCATTTTTACAACTGGCCAACCGGCGCTGTGGCCAAGAGCCAACGCTGCCAAACAATTGAGATGATTGTGAGTACCGGCCAGTGGTAGCAACTGGCAGTTAATCAACTTTTTATCGCCAAAGGCTAAAAATTGACGATCGCCATCTGCCACTACACCAAAGTGTCCCGGTTCTGGTTGATCAAGGCCAAAGCTGATATCGGTGGCGCGAACATCGCTCGGCTGGGTGGCAACTTGTTCTCTGCTGTATACGCGACAGCGACTTTGCTGATAAATTCGATGTTTAATGCGAGTGTAGTTTTCAATACTTTTGTGACGGTCTAAGTGGTCGTCACAAATATTGAGTACGGTTCCAGCAATGGCATCGAGCGAAGTCATGGTTTCCAACTGGAAACTCGACAGCTCTAAAATCACTATTTCCGGTTCTAGATCAACAACCTCTAATACCGGCAAACCAATATTACCGGCGAGAATCGATTTCACCCCGAGGTAATTGGCCAAGTGATGTAATACACTGACCACGGTAGATTTACCATTAGAGCCAGTTACTGCCAGCTTGTTTGCCTTGTTCGCTCGGCAATACAACTCGACATCACCGATTAACTCGGCATCGGCTCGCACGTGATTGCGAATATTGGCATCGTTAATATCAACCCCCGGACTGGCGATCAACACATCAGCCTCAGCAATGGCATCGCCATGCCATTTGCCTGTTAATAGTGATGCACCGGGGTTTAACTCGCGCAAGCGATTTTGTCCTGGAGGCTGGACTCGAGAATCATTAACGCGAAAATCAACGTTGAGTTTGGTCAGATAGCGAGCACAGGCAATCCCGGTAGCTCCTAGGCCCAGAATTAATACCTTTTTACCCTTAAAATACGTCGTCATACTCACTGTCATACCATGTGTCGTTTTATTTTGTTTGTGCGCTTTATTTGCCGTGTATTGGCTTCCCTGCGCCGTGTCGTAATCAAGCTAACGTTTAACGCAACTTCAGCGTCGACAAGCCAATTAAAACCAACACCACTGAGATAATCCAAAAGCGGACAATAACTCGCGGCTCAGGCCATCCCTTTAATTCGTAATGGTGATGAATTGGCGCCATGCGGAAAATGCGTTTTGCCCGCAATTTATAAGAACCAACTTGCAAAATCACCGATACCGTTTCCAAGACGAAAATCCCGCCCATGATAAACAATACCAGCTCTTGTTTTACCAATACCGCGATCACGCCTAAAATTGCGCCTAGCGCCAATGAACCAACATCGCCCATAAACACTTGCGCGGGATAGGTGTTAAACCACAAAAAGCCAAGCCCCGCACCAACAATTGCCGTACATACAATGACCAATTCACTGGCCTCACGGATATGGGGTAAGTGCAAGTACTCTGAAAAGTTTGCGTTACCGGTGACATAGGCGAATACGGCAAATGCTGCCGCAACGAGAATGGTTGGTACAATCGCCAAGCCGTCCAAGCCATCGGTAAGGTTAACCGCGTTTGAGGTGCCGACGATAACGAAATACACCAAAGCGATATACATCAGCCCCAACTGCGGCATAACGTCTTTAACAAATGGAATTAACAACGTAGTGCCATCGGGTTGGGCAATGGCGTACAGGTAAAACGCGGTTGCTAAGCCGGCGACCGTTTGCCAAAAATACTTCCAGCGGGCAATAAGTCCGTTGGGGTCTTTGCGAATCACCTTGCGATAATCATCAATAAAACCAATCAAGCCAAAGCTCACGGTAACAAACAGTACGACCTGAACGTAACGATTACTCAAATCTGCCCACAGTAACACGCTGAGTAAAATGGTGCCGAGGATCAAAATCCCCCCCATCGTTGGCGTGCCTGATTTAGATAAATGGCTCTGTGGTCCGTCATCGCGCACGGTTTGGCCGATTTGCATCGTTTGCAGGTAGCGAATCAATTTTGGGCCAAAATACAAACTGGCCACCAATGCGGTTAACGTTGCCACGATGGCTCTAAATGTCAGGTATGAAAATACGTTGAAACCGCTATACCATTCCGTTAAAAATTGACCTAACCAAACTAACATGTGCTTTCCTTTTCACTATTGCGCCAACTCTTGATATCTTGTACCACTTGCTCCATGCGCGCGCTGCGCGAGCCTTTTACCAGTATGGTGATGTTTTGCTGCTCTCCTGCACATAGCTCGATTAAATGTGCTAGCAATTTATCGCGCTGCGAAAAATGCGCGCCATTGCCGTCGTAAACGCTGGATGCACTTTGACTTAATACTCCGAGAGTCAGCACATTATCAACGCCGAGCGCGAGCGCGTGCTCGCCAATGTCTTGGTGATAGCGACGAGCATCTTCACCGAGCTCAGCCATATCACCGAGAATTAAGATTCGACGCCCTTTATAACCACTCAAGAGTTCAACCGCTGCTTTGGTCGATTCAACATTGGCGTTATAGCTATCGTCGATTAACGTCATACTCGTCGCCAGATTAACAATATTTAACCGGCCTTTGACCGGTGCCATACCCGCTAACCCCGATTTTATTTGCTCTAAACTGGCACCAAACTCAAGGGCGACCGCAGCCGCAGCCACTGCGTTACAGACATTGTGACGCCCCGGTACCGGCACTGTAATATCTATCTCGCCTTCTGCGGTATGTAAGGTAAATGATGAAAAACCTAAATCGTTAATACGAATATTCGAACAATAGCAATCGGCTTGTTTGACACAGCTAAACGTACGCACTTTTTTATCGGTCAATCGCCATTGCCACTTCTCTGTATACGGCGTGTCCTGATTGTAAATAGCCACCCCGCTCTCACTGAGACCTTCATAAATCTCACCTTTAGCTCGAGCCACGCCACATAAGTCGCCAAAACCTTCTAAGTGGGCGGCGGCGATATTGTTGATGACTGCGACATCAGGTTTGGTTAAGGCAGTGGTATAAGCTATCTCACCAATGTGATTCGCGCCTAATTCAATTACCGCGTATTGGTGTTGAGGTTCTAGGCGCAAAAGGGTTAATGGCACGCCGATTTCATTGTTGAAATTTCCTTTGGTGGCCAGTACCGAACCCAATTGCGATAAAATCGCGGCAACCATTTCTTTTACCGTGGTTTTACCACTACTGCCGGTAATGGCAACGGTTTTAGGCTTCACTTGTTGTTTGACGAAAGCGGCGAGTAAACCCATTGCCTTGTAGCAGTCGGTTACCAGTAATTGCGGTATATCGACTTCTTGTTCAGATTCAACAAGGGCTACTGAACAGCCCATTTCTGCCGCTTTGGCGACGAAGCGATGGCCATCAAAATTAGGACCTTTTAGGGCAATAAACATATCGCCTTGACTGAGTTGACGCGAGTCAGAGCTCACGCTCGTCACCAATACTGTGTGTGGTTGTTCACAACGTAATACTTTACCGCCGACAACCTCGGCAATGTCATCTAACCCTAATGGGATCATTTACCTTCCCTCTGTTGATAAAATTGCCCGACCAGCGCTCGTTCATCGTAGTCGAGGCGCTGATGACCAATAATTAAATAATCTTCGTGACCTTTTCCTGCCAACAATACCATATCATTGGCCTTGGCTTTGGCTAATGTTGACAACACCGCTTGCTGGCGATCGACAATCACTTCTGCAACCTCAGCTGAAGACAAGCCGGCAACTATATCGGCTATGATTTGCTCCGCTGGTTCAGTTCTTGGGTTGTCATTGGTTAATACAATGCGATCGGCATAGCGTTCTGCCACTTGCGCCATCAGTGGGCGCTTACCTTTGTCGCGATCTCCTCCGCAGCCAAACACGACCCATAACTGACCTTGGCAATGTTGCTTGGCCGAGCGCAACGCCTGTTCTAAGCCATCAGGGGTGTGCGCGTAATCGACCACAGCTGATGGTTGATTGGGCGATGAAAACACTTCCATTCGGCCAGCAACCGCGCGCAACTTAGTGATCAATGTCGGTAACTGTGCAACGCTCGTGCCTTGAATCAAGGCAACAGCTATCACTGCCAGCAAGTTGGCGACATTAAATTCACCTAATAACGGACTTTCAATAACGCAGTCGCCCAACGATGTCTGTAGCTGAAAGCGAACCCCTCTATTGTGACAGACAATATCGGTAGCGATAACATAGTTAAACGGCGCCAATTCTGCTCCGTTGCGCTGTAGCGAAAACAGCCATGTTTTGTCGATGTATGCCGACTCACTTAACCATTGCTGAGCAATGGTATCATCGGCATTGATCACCCACTTTTGCTGATGGTTGGCGACAAATAACGATTTTTTCGCCTCGGCATACTGCTGCATATCACCGTGATAATCAAGGTGATCACGGCTTAAATTCGTAAACACGGCAATATCAATCATCTCACTATTGAGACGCTTTTGATCTAACGCGTGAGACGATACTTCCATTGCCACCGTATCGATGTGCTGCTGTGCAAATGTGGCAAGCAACCGTTGCAATAATGTCGGTCCCGGCGTGGTGTTGTTTATATCGACTAAATTGTCTAACGTACCAGCCCCCAAGGTGCCAATAATGGCTGTCTTATGCGCATGACTATCGAGTAATTGCGCGAGTAATTGGCAGCAACTGGTTTTTCCGTTGGTGCCCGTTACCCCAACCAGCGTCATCTTAGTTGCTGGTTGACCGTAGTAGTCAGCCGCTAATTGATGCAATATCTCGGCGAGCTGATAAAACGCCACTAATGGCACTGTTTTGTGCTCATGCGCGTAGAGTTCAACACTGCCGTGTTGCTGTTTGCTCTGACATTGATAGACTACCAACGAAGCACCTTTGGCCACGGCAGTATCGATAAATTGTTTGGCATCGGTTTGCGTGCCAACGACCGCGACAAAAATATCGCCCGCATTTACTTGTCTTGAATCGTTGACCATATGACCACAATGACTGTCGTCAAAGCCCGCGCTAGCTAGGTCAATATCGTAGGCGCTCAGGATCTGATTAATAGAACGTGCTGGTAATTGGGTCATTGTTAGTCTCCCAGTCCACGCGTCGCTTGAGTTATTAATGTTGCGTCATCGGGAGCAATGTTTAGGTGCTGTAACGCACCGCCCATAATCCGAGAAAAAACTGGGGCTGCAACCTCACCACCGTGATAATCATCGCCACCGGGCTCATTAATTACCACAACAACCGCTAAACGCGGATCTGAAACCGGTGCGACGCCGGCAAAAATCCCCATATATTCATTGCCGTATCCGCCTGCCGTTGCCTTGCGAACGGTACCGGTTTTACCGGCTACGCGATAACCGGCGACCTTGGCTTTGGGCGCGCCTTCAAGAACCACTTGCTCCATCATCTCTAACACCGCACGAGTATTGTACGCATCGAGTACTTGTTCACCTTGATTGAACTGCGGATCTTTTAATATTGATAACGGTACTTTTTTACCGCCATTGCCGATGGTTGCGTAAAAACGCGCGAGTTGCAGAGGGGTAATGGCTAAGCCATAGCCATAGGACAAGGCGGCTAACTCAAATTGCGACCAACGCGGTCTGTCGGATAATTGGCCAGAGCTTTCGCCGATTAAACCGCTACCGGTATCTTCTGCAAAGCCCATTTCAAAGAATTTAGACAACAAAAATTCCTTGGGGATCTCCATGGCGATACGGGTTGAACCCATATTAGACGACTTAATTAACACCTCGGTTAGCGACAACTCACCGTAATTGCGAGGATCAGAGACACGGCGTCCACCAATGCGCATCCAACCGGGTGAGGTATCTATGATGTCGTCTTTGCGCTTTGAACCCAATTCAAGGGCACTGAGTATGGTTAACGGTTTCATCGTAGAACCCGGCTCAAACGTATCGGTAATTGCGCGATTGCGAAAACGGTGTACAGCGACATTACTGCGATTATTGGGGTTATACGAAGGGCCGTTAACCATCGCCAATATTTCACCGCTGTGTACGTCCAGTACCACGGCTGAACCAGAAGCCGCCTGAAACGACTTGATCGCCGCTTTTAACTCTTTGTAGGCCAACGTTTGAATGCGCTGATCGATAGACAACACCACATCTTCAGGTGGTACCGGCTCGACTTTTTCCAACACCTCAATGCGATTACCTCGTGCGTCTTTGATGTATTTATCTTTACCGTCGATACCGGTTAAACGCTCGTTAAATAGGCGCTCGATGCCTTCGATACCTTCATCGTCAACATTGGTAAAGCCGACCACATGCGCGCTAATTTCTGCGGTTGGGTAAAAGCGCTTGGTTTCTTGGCGAGTACCAATACCGGGAATTTTTAGTTGCTTGATATATTCTGCCATGCGCGGTGAGATATGACGCGCTAGATAAACAAAGCGGCGACTGTCGTCGGTGCCTATGCGCTCAGTTATCTCGGTTACGTTCATATCGAGCGCTTGAGCTAAAGCGTGGACCCGCTTTTTCATTTGCCCAGCATGACCGCGAATAAAGCGTTGCGGGTCGGCATACACCGTTTGCACCGGTACCGAAATAGCAAGTTCAATGCCATTGCGATCGACGATAGCGCCGCGATACGAATAATTTGACGCATTGCGTATGGTGCGGTTGTCTCCCCGAACCTGGAGCAGATCAGGTTCAATTACCTGAATATAGGCGGCGCGAGCGGCAATACCGGCAAAAACTAGGCAAATTAACCCTACCACCACGTTAAATCGCCAAGCAATCGTGGTGGGCATAGCTCTGTCTTTGTTGCGTTTTACCTTGCTGACCGTCATGGTATTTTTATTATTATTTCACTTTTTGATTCTGGGCGGTGCATATCTAGCACCTTATCGGCTTTGTGCTCTATCTCGCTGTGTTCTGCCAACGAGTTTTGTTCCAGTTGTAAATTGCGCCACTCAATATTGAGTTTGTCGTGCTCGGCGTATAGCTTTTCCAGCTCGCTTGTCGCTTGTCGATTTAGGTGCGACATATAAATCACCGCAAGCGCAGAAAGCAGTACCAAGGCTGCTAACACATAGGTACTGCTATATCGCTTTATGTCTTGCCAAATATCTGTTAGTAAAACCAGATTTGCCATGGTTTAATCCTTACAACCAAGCGCCAACAACGACAACCGGCTAGTGTTTAACTGTCCGCAAGGCGACGCGCAATGCGAAGCACGGAACTGCGGGAGCGGACATTGTCTGATACTTCGCTCTTACTCGGCTTAGTTCGTCCTTCAAGCGCCAACTTTTTACCCTTTTGTATCTCTGCTTCGGTAATTGGCATACCACGCGGCACCTGTTTGCCTTGGCTGTGCTTTTTCATAAACTGTTTAACTAAGCGATCTTCGAGTGAATGAAAACTGATCACCACTAAACGCCCACCGGCTCGAAGCACGTCTAAACTGGCTGCCAACGCTTTTTCTATCTGCTCAAGCTCAGAGTTAATGTACATCCGTATGGCTTGAAAACTTCGCGTTGCGGGATGCTTTTTAATATCTCTTTGCGGCGCAGCCTGCTTGATAATCTTGGCTAATTGTCCCGTTGTAGTGATCGCTTCTTCTTCACGCGCATCAACTATCGCATTGGCAATGCGCCATGCCATTTTTTCTTCGCCAAAGGTGCGCAACACCCACGTAATATCTTCAACATCGGCAACGTTGATCCACTCTGCCGCCGTCTGTCCTTTACTGGTATCCATGCGCATATCCAACGGGCCGTCATTCATAAAGCTGAAACCGCGACTGGCGTCATCCAGTTGCGGTGAAGACACCCCAAGATCGAGCAAGATACCATCGACCTGACCTACAACGTCAAGGTCGATGGCAATATCTTGCAAGTTTGCAAAGCCACTGTGAACAATTTCAAACCGCGAATCCTCAGCAAATTTTTGCGCAGACTCTATTGCCTGAGGATCGCGATCAATGGCTATTAAACGTCCGTTTTCACCTAGTTTTTTTAGTATTAATCCAGAGTGTCCACCACGACCAAAAGTGCAGTCGATATAGGTGCCATCCGGTTTTATATCTAGGCCATCCACGGCTTCTTGTAATAGTACTGATATGTGTGAAAATTCTGATGCCATAATTTTTTCTCGCGCTTTAACCTAGTGGTTACAGCGATAAATCCGCTAATCGTTCGGTTGCTTCAAGTTTTCCATCTTGGTTATCTGCAATACCTTGGCGCATGGCATCATGCCAATCGCTCTCATTCCAAATTTCAAACTTGTTAAATAATCCAACCAAAATAACATTCTTGTCGAGGTTGGCATGTTGGCGTAATACACTGCCGAGCAATAAGCGGCCATTTTTATCCATATCGCATTCACTGGCATTACCTAATAGAATGCGTTTAATGGTGCGTTCGCTGGGATTCATGTCCGATAGACGGCTGAGCTTGAGCTCAAGTTCTTCCCATTCAGATAGTGGATACAACAACAAACAACGACTTTCTGTATGCACAGTGCAAACCATTTTACCTTCACTTTCAGCAAGCAAAAGCTCACGGTACCGAGTTGGTATCGTGATCCGATTCTTGCTGTCTAGCGTGATGTTGCTTGCGCCTCTAAACATGGTTGTTATTGTTTTTCTCTTGCGTTTATCACTGTCTATTTTTTAAACAATAGCGCAAAGATCCACATTTCTCCACTTTTTCCCACTAATTTTACAGTTTAGTGATTAAAGTCAACCATTGTCAAGGAAATAAGGCCGTCAACGACACGGTAAAACACAGCGAATTTCAAGGCTCGAAGTGATATTACCCCGTTGTCGTCGCGCGACGACAAAAAGTTGTGTTGTTTTGTGGATCGCTGTGGCTATTTTACCCCAAAACAGCATGAAACAAAGCCGATTTAGGCTAACAAAGCCAAGTAAATTGTAACTGTGAGTCTCAAAAGTGGGAAAAAAGCATCACCGACAAAGGGTTAACCGAATTAGCTAGGTGTCTGGGTTGGGCCTAAGTTCGCCGCTAGCCTCAGGCCACAGCGAACTGGCAACACCAATGATACCAAACAGGACAGTGATATAGAAATCTACCGAGCAAAGCAAATTAACACAAACCTCATGCAGGCTCTAACGCAACGTCTATAATCTAATGCATTAGTAAATTTAGTCATTGCATTAGCTGTGGCCAACACAAACCACCTCGGCTTTGCAACAGTTCATGCATCATCACAACAATTGACACAAAACACTTTTTAATAGGTACAACGCTATGGCAACGAATAAGGCCTCGCGCCAACAACTTGCAAATGCAATTCGCGTACTGGCGATGGATGCCGTACAAAAAGCCAATTCTGGCCATCCCGGTGCACCTATGGGTATGGCCGACATTGCAGAAGTCGTATTTAACGACCACCTGCAACACAATCCCAGCAATCCCCATTGGGTTGACCGAGATCGCTTTGTCTTGTCCAATGGTCACGGTTCGATGCTCATTTATGCGCTGTTGCATTTAACCGGGTACGACTTGAGCATGGACGACCTCAAACAGTTTCGACAACTGCACTCTCGTACCCCTGGTCACCCTGAATACGGTTATACCGCCGGTGTCGAAACCACCACAGGCCCTCTTGGCGCTGGTATCGCCAACGCGGTTGGTATGGCCATTGGCGAAAAAGTACTGGCGGCACATTTTAACCGCGACGGCTTCGACATCGTCGATCACCACACCTACTGTTTCTTAGGTGATGGCTGCTTGATGGAAGGGATATCTCACGAAGTGTGCTCTTTAGCGGGAACACTCGGTTTGGGAAAACTGATCGCCTTTTACGACGACAATGGCATTTCCATTGACGGTCACGTTGAAGGGTGGTTTACCGATGATACCGCGATGCGTTTCAAAGCCTATGGTTGGCAGGTCATTGAAAGCGTAGATGGCCACAACAGCGAGGCAATCAACCAAGCCATTGTTGAGGCGAAAACCATTACCGACAAACCCACCCTAATTATTTGTAAAACGGTGATTGGTTTTGGCTCCCCTAATAAAAGCGGTAGCCACGACTGTCACGGTTCGCCATTGGGCGACGATGAAATTGCCGCCAGCCGAAAATTTTTAAACTGGTCAGAGCCGCCATTTGTTATCAGTGATGATATTTATCAAGGTTGGGACGCAAAACAACGAGGCGCACAATTAGAGTCGACATGGCATCAGTTGTTCAGTGACTATCAAACAGCACACCCCAAACTGGCCAGTGAATTTAAACGCCGAGTGATGGAGCGCACATTACCAGAGAATTTTGACCAACTGGCCGACCAATTTATTGGCCAATGTCAACAACAGATGGACAATATAGCGTCGCGCAAAGCCTCTCAAAATGCGATTGAAGCGTTTGCTGCGCAGTTACCCGAATTACTCGGTGGCAGTGCCGATTTAGCGGGCTCCAATTTAACATTATGGTCTGGTTCCAAAGGCGTTACTAAAGACGATGCCAATGGCAATTACCTTTACTACGGGGTACGTGAATTTGGTATGACCGCAATTATGAACGGCTTATCTTTACACGGCGGATTTATAAATTACGGGGCAACATTTTTAATGTTTATGGAGTATGCGCGCAATGCGGTGCGCATGTCGGCATTAATGGGTATTCAAAATATCTTTGTTTACACCCATGACTCTATTGGCCAAGGGGAAGACGGGCCAACGCATCAACCGGTTGAACAGTTAACCAACTTGCGCACCACTCCTAAGCTCATCACTTGGCGACCATGTGACGCCACCGAGTCGGCCGTGGCATGGAAAATGGCGATTAAACACCGTCAGGGACCAAGTGCACTGGTATTTTCACGGCAAAACTTGACTCATCAACAGCGCAGCGAAGCTCAAGTAAAGGCGATCGAACGCGGGGGCTATATTCTTCGCGATTGTGATATTGCTCCGCAAGTGGTGTTACTTGCCACCGGTTCGGAAGTCGATATTGCCATGCAAGCAGCTAATGAACTCAGCCAGCAGGGACATCAAATTCGCGTAGTGTCTATGCCCTCGACTAATGTTTTTGATCAACAGTCAACCGAGTATCAACAATCCGTACTGCCAAACACCTGCCCGATTGTCGCCATTGAGGCAGCACACCCAGATTTTTGGCATAAATACGTTGGTAAACAAGGACGAATTATTGGTTTAGATAGCTTTGGTGAGTCGGCGCCTGGCGGGACATTAATGAGGCATTTTGGCTTTAGTTCTGATAATATTGTGGCCACAATAAAATCAATGATTTAACGACGATTTCAGTAAGGGTAATTTCTATGACACGTTCGTCATTACCAGCTTGGCAGGCTTTACAAAAACACGCCGAAGATATGCAACAGCAGTCAATCAAAGCGCTATTTGATACCGACAGCAAGCGTTTTGAGCGATTTTCGGTGCAGCGCCCCGGTCTGCTATTTGACTATTCCAAGCAAAACATCAACCAATTGACCATGGCTCTTTTTGCCGAGTTAGCTGAGCAGTGTCAGTTCACTGACTGGCGCGCCAAAATGTTCGCTGGTGAGCGAATCAACATTACTGAAGATCGCAGCGTGTTGCACGTTGCCTTGCGTCGCGATACCAGTCAACCTTTGCTGGTTGACGGTACGGATGTCTCACAGCAAGTTGCCGAGCAACTGGCGAAGATGAAGCAATTTTGTCAGCAAGTGCATTCTGGACAGTGGCGTGGTTATACTGACAAGCCAATTCGTCACATTGTCAGTATTGGCGTAGGCGGTTCAAATCTAGGTCCAGAAATGACCACCAATGCGTTAAAAGCATACAAAACGAGTGACCTTACGGTTCACTATGCGTCGAATGTTGATGGTAACCAAATCGCTGACGTACTCGATAGCGTCGACATTGAAACCACCTTATTTATCATTTCTAGCAAGACCTTTACCACCAGCGAAACCATGACCAACGCCAATACCGCGGTGAAGCACTTATTGGCTGCTGCTGGTGATAAGTCGGCGATTGCCAAACACTTTGTCGCCGTGTCAACCAACACCGAAAAAGTTACCCAATTTGGCATTGATGCCAATAACATTTTCGATATGTGGGACTGGGTTGGCGGTCGATTCAGCCTCTGGTCAACTATTGGTTTACCAATCGCCTTGTACCTGGGTTACGAACAATTTGAACAATTGCTACAGGGCGCGCGCGATATTGACCAACATTTCCAGACAGCGCCACTCGAGAAGAATATTCCTTTTATCATGGCCTGTTTAAGTGTTTGGAATTGCAGCTTTTTAAATGCCCGTTCGCAAGTTATTCTGCCCTATGATCAGGTCTTGCACCGGTTAACGGCATATTTGCAACAAGCCGAAATGGAAAGTAATGGTAAACATGTCAACTTTGCCGGAGACACCGTTGACTACAACACCGTCCCCACCATTTGGGGTGAAATAGGCATCAATGGTCAGCATGCGTTTTATCAATATCTGCATCAAGGCAATAATATTGTACCTGCAGACTTTATTGGTTCGATAACGCCTATTCGCGATATCGAACAGCATCACGATATACTGATCGCTAATATGTTTGCTCAGGCCGAGGCACTCATGTGTGGTGTCAGTGAGCAAGAGGTGCGCAGCAGTTTGGCAAAACAGGGTAAGAGTGACGATGAGATAAACCTTATTGCGCCCCACAAAGTGCATCAGGGTAACCGCCCTAGTTCCATGTTTTTATTTGATAAAATCACCCCATATAGCTTAGGCCAACTGATTGCCTTATACGAACACAAAATATTTAGTCAAGGCATCTTACTTGAGGTCTGCTCGTTTGACCAATGGGGTGTTGAACTGGGCAAGGGCTTAGCCAATAATATTCACGCTGAGATTTTGGCCGAAGGTGAGGTGAGCGGTCACGATAGCTCAACTCGCTCATTGATCAATTTTTACAAAGCCAATAAAAACCAGTCTTAACGCGTTTACGCCGTGATAAAGCGAGGCTTAGGTCTCGCTTTTTACCCGCTCCAATTCTGCAACAAATCAATAACACCCTGCTATGCTTAAGTAAATTCTATTTATAGTTAGCACCTTAACGTATGGATAACGAGTCAATTTTGGCGGCGGTGGTTTTACTCGTTGCACTGCTTATCTTTGTGGTGTTAAAGGTTCACCAGCAAACACAACAAGATCCACCGCGATTTCTCGCCGATACTCAATCGCGACAGTTAATTGCTGGTGCACTGATGATATTTCTGATTATTATCTCGGTGATCATTAATTACGGCTTGCATATGCTGCGCGAACAAATGCAACAGCAAGCGGCAACTTCGTTATCAACGGTCATCCAAACGACTGATTCATCGTTAGACGCTTGGTATCAAAACCAAGTCAGCTCACTGCAACTGTTTTCACAAAGGGATAAAACAGTCGAGCTGGTCGCAGCGTTACTGGCTAAAGCAAAACAGGCCAACGAGACGAGTTCTAGTACCAACACGTATATTGAAGAACTCAGACAGCGATTTCACGCTTTACCTACCGACCCACAGCGACTCGACTTTTTTATTGTCGGTAACGATGACATGGAATATGCGTCGTTAACTGATGACAACCTCAATACCACCAGCTTTTTAGCCACACAGCACAGAGCATCACTGCAACAGGCGTTTGCCGGCAAGACTCTGATGATAGGACCGGTGCGCAGCCAAACGTCACTGCACTTAGTGCAAAAAGGGCTCGGTGCGCACAATACGACGCTGTTTTTCGTCGGGCCAGTGCGAGATAAAAACAACCGAGTAATCGCCGTTATCGCATTTCGCATTGATCCGTTTCTAGAACTGTTTAAATTGGTTACCAGCGGTCGGGTGGGAAGCACCGGAGAAACCTATTTAGTCAACCAGCAAGGTATCATCGCATCGCCGAGTCGGTTTGAATCGCAGCTCACGGATATCGGTTTGTTAGCAAGTGGTCAATCGAGTATTTTAAATATCAAAAGCGCCGACCCTGAACAGCAATTAGATTCGGCATCGTTGCCCAACGCTCAACAACAGAGCCAATGGCCTTTGACCTTCAGTGCAGAAGCCGTTCTCAAAGGCACGGAGGGGCTTAATGCCAAAGGCTACCGAGATTATCGGGGGGTAAAAGTACTCGGCGCATGGCGTTACAACAGCGATCTACAGCTTGGCTTGGTTAGTGAGATCAGTCTGCAAGAAGTACAACAGGGCTATTTGCAATTGCGCTACACCATTCTAGCCGTCTTAGCCAGTATCATCGTGCTTACGGTGTTGTTGGCTAACATTGCTTTGAATATTGTCAGGCGCATGAATAACCGACTACTACAAACCAATAGTGAACTTGAAAAGCGCGTTGCTATGCGCACCAAAGAGCTGTCAGATAGAGAAGCCCGCTTGTGGGATTTATATCAAAACTCACCCGTTGCCTATGCCACGTTAAAACACGATGGCTCTATTGCCAAACACAATAAAGTATTTGCCCAACTCACAGGCTATAGTACTGAACAAATCAGCCAATTAACTTGGCAACAATTACTGCCTGCAAACGATAGTAAACACAACGGCATGGCTTTGCTTGATTCCGCCCGCGATGGGCTCAGCCAACAGGACGTCGTCATTGATTTAGCCAATGCCAAATCGCAGACCATCAAGGTCTCTGTCTCTGCCGTTCCAGCTAAACAAGGCCGAGAGGTTAGAGTGTCGTTAGTTGATGTGACCCAACGTGAAAAAGCCTTGGCCAAACTGACTCAAAATGAACAGCAATTTCGCTCTATGGTGAGCAATATACCAGGCGTTGTGTTTCGCTTTTATTTTGGCAGTGATTTTTACAGCCGAAGCGAACTGGTTTTCGTCAGCCCCAAAATCGTCGAGCTCACAGGTCATCCGCCGGCGAAATTTGTCGGTAAAGATGCCGATTTAAACTTTCGAGATTTCGTCCACAGTGATGACAAAGCCTCGCTCGAAGCGCTGATATCTAAGTCGTTTAAAGACCTAAAACCGTTTGCTACTACCTTAAAAATTACCGACAAACATCAGCACATCCGCACCGTTCAGCTTAAAGCCGGTGCCTTAATCGATACCGTAAGTCAGAGTAAGTATTTTGACGGAGTGATGATTGATATCACTGAACAAGAGTCGCTAAAAACTGAGTTGTTAAAGAGTGAGAGTCGTTATCGCAGCATCCTCGACAGCGTCGCCGAAGGCGTTGTTGTGGTGGATAAACAAGGTCGTATTCAAGAGTTTTCAACTGCCGCGCAGCGCATTTTTGGTTACACCAGAGAGCAGGTTATTGGTCAAAACATCAGTCTTATTCAACCGCAACAGCAGCAAAACATTGATGAGCAACGAGCCCAGCATTTTGACAACAAACAGCGCCCGTGGGTGGTTGAACAAGGTGGCGAAGTATTGGCTCGACGCAAAAGTGGCGATGTATTTCCAATGGAGTTGTCGATTAAGGAGAGTGAATTAGAAGGAAAAACCGTATTTATTGGTATTATGCGCGACATTACCGAGCGGCATGAACAAGAGCTCAAGCTCAAACAAAGCGAAGAACGACTCGATGCAGCAACCTATGGGGCGCGTATCGGTCTATGGGAGTTTTTCCCCGATAAAAGCATTATCAAAATCAACAAGATTAGTGCCAATATGCTAGGTTTGGGACACAACAGTGACTTTATCGAAGAAGAAAAAGATTGGTTTACCCTGTACGACAGTGCCAACGCTTGGGGAAAGTACATTCACCCTGAAGACAAGGAGTTTGCCGAGCAGCGAATGACCGAGTACTTGCGCGGACAGCGAACCGAGTTTAAAGAAGAATTGAGATTGGGAACAGATCCTGATAATTGCAAATGGATATTAGACGTTGGCCGTATAACAGAGACCGACAACAATGGTCGTGCCACTCGCGTTTCCGGTGTACACATTGATATTACAGAGCGCAAACAGCTGGAATTGGATTATTTAAAAGCACAGCAACTGGCTGAAGAAGCCAACCAGGCCAAGTCTGATTTCCTCGCCAATATGTCTCACGAAATTCGCACCCCGATGAATGCCATCATTGGTATGTCACACTTAGCCTTAGAAACCGATCTAAACAAACAGCAGCGCAATTATATCGATCGGGTGCATCGCAGTGCTGAGTCGCTGTTGGGTATTATCAACGACATCTTAGATTTTTCAAAAATTGAAGCCGGAAAATTGGATGTTGAAGAAACCGATTTCAATCTCGCCGATATCCTTGATAACGTGGCCAACTTTATCAGCATTAAGGCTGAAGAAAAAAAATTGGAACTGTTATTTGATATTGAACCCAATTTGCCCATGCGATTAATCGGCGATCCGCTTAGGTTAACCCAAGTATTGATCAACCTCGCCAGCAACGCGGTCAAATTTACCGATAAAGGTGACGTAATCATTAGAATTCGCCGCCAGTTCACCAACCAAGATTACGCCGGAATTGAGTTTAGCGTTATTGACTCCGGCATTGGTATAAGCCGCAAGCAGCAAAAAAAATTGTTCCAACCATTTACCCAAGCCGATGCCTCAACGACACGTAAACACGGTGGTACCGGTTTGGGCTTGGTTATTTCGCAAAAATTAGTGAGGCTGATGGGCGGTGAAATAAGCCTAAAAAGCGAACCAGATCAAGGCAGTACCTTCAGTTTTTCGATCACTTTAAAACGACAAAAAACCGATAACCAACCAAAACCGACCAGACATCAGCACATCGACAAAATTCTTGTTATCGATGACAACCCTCATGCGCGTGTTATTTTTGCCAATATGTTAACCAGCTTGGGCTATCTGGTAGATACCGTGGATAACGCACTGACCGCGTTAACAATGATTCAACAAGCGGATAAAACGACACCGTATCAGCTGGTTATCATTGACTGGCAAATGCCACAAATGGATGGTATTGAGACCACTCACAAGATTCAACATTCGTTAGCACTAGCCCAGCAACCAGTGATTTTTATGATTACTGCCTACGGTCGTGAAGAGCTTGATTTGCACACCGACGAGGTAAAAATAGCGGCGATATTAACCAAACCGGTAACCGCTTCGAGCCTAAACGATGCAATAAATGACGTCATGGGATCGACAATTAAAAAGCGGCATCACAACTCTCGCAGAGAAATCAACAAAGAGAGCATCAAAGCGTTACAAGGGGCGCGTATTTTAGCGGTTGAAGACAATGACATAAACCAAGAACTCATTGTCGGGCTGCTAACCAATAACGGCATTGAGTGTTGTATTGCAAGCAATGGTCAGGAGGCCATTGAGCGCATCCAAAAAGAGCCCTTTGACGGGGTATTGATGGATTGTCAGATGCCGATTATGGATGGCTATACCGCGACCAAAATATTGCGTCAACAACACAAATTTAAGCAACTACCCATTTTGGCTATGACCGCCAATGCCATGGCCGGTGATCGTGAAAAAGCAATCCAAGCGGGTATGAACGACCACATCCCCAAACCCATTAACGTCAATAACTTATTTAACACCATGGCCAAGTGGATCTCGGTCGATAGCGACCGCCCCTCTATAGAGCAGCCTCGCTTGCACAGCGAGCTAGAACTTCCGCAAGATTGGCGTTTTATTGACCGACAAGACGGTTTAAATCGAACCCTAAACGATGCGACCCTATATCACAAACTGCTAGTTAAATTTCATCAAAATCAGCAACACACCGACCATCAGTTGCAACAGCTAATCGATGATAACAATTTAACCGAAGTACAACGTTTACTGCACACGTTAAAGGGGTTAGCGGGTAATATTGGCGCCCATCAATTGCAGCAGCAGGCTGAACAACTCGAACGATTCGCTAGTACGTGCGATGACTGCAGTCAATTAAATATCGATGCATTGCGACAAGCGCTACGTGATGTATTGACAGAGATTGCCGCAATAGACGAGCCCTCGAAAGAGTCATCATCGAAGCGCGCAATCAGCGATGCGCAATGGCAACAGATGTTAGCCGAATTGACCCAGATGTTAGCGGATTATGACAGTCAAGCGGGTGACTTTTTGCAGTCGCAATACGATAAGTTTGAACAGCGAAGCGATGCGGCGTGGCTTAAAAAATTAACCACAGCGGTTGAAAACTACGATTATGATCAGGCGCTGAGTTTGATTGCCCAACAAGGCTCAGCAACGCCTTAAACCAGTACAGTGATTATCGCTCGCGCTGAGACAATGATTCAATTATCTGCCAGTGAGTATCGCTAACGGGTAGTATCGATAAGCGATTACCGCGTTTAAGCAAGTCGATGTCGCGTAAGCTCGCTTCTGCCTTTAGGCGCTGTAAACTAACCAAGTTGGCAAACTTACTGACAAAAGCGATGCGAACACAAAACCATCGGGGCTTGTCGTGACTGGCTTTTGGGTCAAAGTACTTACTGTTTTCGTCAAACTGTGCAGGATCAATCAGCTCGGTTTCAATCACTTTAGCGACACCGGCTACCCCCACGTGCTTGCAACTTGAGTGGTAGAACAACACATTGTCACCAACGGACATCTTATCGCGCATAAAATTGCGCGCCTGATAGTTGCGCACACCATCCCAGAGCTCGCCGCGTTGGCCTCGCTGCTTTAGATCGTCAATTGAAAATTCACTCGGCTCGCTTTTAAATAACCAGTTTTGCATTGTCGCACTCGCTTTACTCGCATTATTAGCGGCAAAGTTTAAAACGCATAACTCAAGCTGACAATGGTTTCTGTATCGGTATTTTCACTACCTACCGGCACATCAGAGGTGTGTTTAATGTTGTAGCTAAACTTAAACGCTAAATTTTCGATGGCTTGCACCCGCAATTCGCTGCGCGAATAGACAATATCGGTATCACTGCCTTTTTCCAAACTCAAATACTGATGAAATGTCGTTGTTTGAGAAAATTGGTAGTCAATAAGCGTTGATGCGGTAACGATGGGTTCGTTTTGATCATCCCCGGTCAGCGGATCGTCTACTTTAGATTTACGGTAGCCGGCACCGAGTTCGATATCCCACTGAAAAGTTTCTTCATCGTAAAGATTCCAGCCAAAGCCGGCAATTGCGGTTGCTTGATAATCAAATCCGCTGAACTTATCGGTTTCATAGGTCGCTCGGCCAAAAACATAATTTTTTTCGGTGAAGTTATAGGCCAGGCGGCTTAGTGCGGCGTATTTTTCCGCTGTTCGGGTGTTGCCATTTTCTGAAAACAGAGACTCGCCAGTGATGTCCCACTTCCACGGTTTGTTTTCTCGGCTGACAGCAACCCGTCCAGCCATGGTCGATTCTTCTGTATTACCGGTGAGGTTAGTGTAACCAAAATCTACGGTACCGGACCACAGTTTGGGTTCTTCTTGCGGTTCGCTTTGTTGCCCATTAGCCCCTGTGCTCGCCACTAACAAAACCATTAGTAAAAGTATTAATCTCATACCGCCCTCTACTTTATTTATTGTTTTTCTTTACTTTTTATATTCTAAGTGTAGACCGAACAGTATTGTTCTACTAATTTTTTTAAGCTAAAAAATACAAAGCTAATACGGTGCAAATACCCGGTACCACCATCGTCATTTTGGCAAGTGCCAAATACGCTGATTGGTGACTTTCACCGCAGATTGCCCTAATTAAGGTCACCACATAGCCATTATGGGGAAGACTGTCTAGCACCCCCGATGACAATGAGATCGTTCTATGTAAATGTTCTGGATTGGCTCCCGCGTCCAAATATATCGGTCCGAGTATCGGTAAGGCGATGGTTTGCCCTCCCGATGCCGAGCCGGTAATGCCTGCGATAACCGTGACCGCGATTGCCGCTGACACCAAGGGGGAACCGGGTATAGCGGTTACCGCGTCAACGGCAAACGCAAACGCAGGAGTGGCTTTTACAACACTGCCAAAACCAACCACCGCTGAGGTGTTGGCTCCAGCTATCAAGGCGCCTAATGCCCCCTCGGAACCAACTTTGGTAAAATGTTGGCTAAGTTGTCGCCAATACCCCACCACTAAAACCACACAACCGGCGACGAGGGCGATCACCAACGCATTATTACTGTAATCTTGATGAAATAAAAAAGCGGTGATAAATACGGCTAATAGTGACAATACCGCTGTTAACGGATTGACGTTTTGCTGTTGTTCAGCCTCTACACTGGCAATGATTGACGCTTGTGGAAGGATGAATCGCTCGCCTTGTTGATAAGCCGTGTGTATCATCCGATTTAGCCAATAAATACCAATGGCAGCCATGGCCAACGCGGTAAATAAACTCACTTGCCAGGCAGCGTATGGCGTTGTACCTAAATACGGTGCTGGCAACCAATTTTGAATTTCCATCGAACCGGCGCTGGTCATGGTAAACGTGACAGAACCCAAAGCCAATGCGGCGGGAATAAAGCGATGTGGTAAGTCAGCCTGTTTAAATAAACTGGCCGCTAACGGGTAAACCGCAAATGCGGCAATAAAGGCACTTACCCCACCATAAGTTAAAATACCCGTCGCCAGCACAACTGCGGTTACGGCCCGCTTCATGCCCACATGCTCAATAATCCAATGGGCGATACTTTTTGCGCCGCCGGAATACTCCATCAGCTTGCCGTACAGCGCTCCGGTGAGAAACACTAAAAACCAAACCTTTAAAAATTGGCTAAAACCACCGAGATAGCTATCCGAGTAATTGGCGATGTCACCTTGCTCCTGAGTTGCAAAAATCGGTAAACCATTACTCAGAGCAACGACAAGAGCACAAATAGGAGCAGCGATGAGTAAATCCATGCCTTTTAAGGCAAGGACCATCAGCAATATTAATGAGGCTATTAAGCCTACTAAAGCGAAATCCATAATAGGTATATTGTTGTTATTGTTGTTGGTGTTGTAACATTTTTATATCACAATCAGTGACAAAGAGAAATTAACCAACGGTTTGTCGCCCAACTTAGCCCACATGGTATTAGATTGTTGTTTTTGTTGGTTAAAAAAACAGTAAAAACAACTTACACTGATGTAACAGCCCCAGCTACAACGTTAATAAGTGTTTATTACACTGCGTCAACTGATCACACACCTTGGGCAAGCATCGCTCGCACCAATCGATTTAATGCAAAACTGTTGGCGCCTATAAGGTAATCATGATTATTGCCGTCGCTGCAATGATGATGGATTTCGTGCATGATTTTGCGTAAGTCTCGCTCGATTTCTGTAAACGGTTTTGGTGAGAATATGGCATTTTGTCCCATTTCGAATGTCGACGTGGCAACGCCTCCTGAATTAACCGCTTTTGCCGGCGCAAATACAACACCCGCTTGTCGAAATGCGTCGATAGCCTGATTTGTACAAGGCATATTGGCGCCTTCAAAGACGTAGCCGACGCGATTGCCAATAAGTTGTTTGGCATCGGTTAAATCGAGCTCATTTTGAGTCGCACAAGGAATGGCAATATCGCATGCTACACGCCATGGGTTTTTCCCTTCGTGCCATTGCCCGCCAATTTTTTCGGCAAACTGCGATAAACTCTGTGCGTGGTTGAGCAAACTGTCTATCATCTCCCTACTCAACCCATTTTTATAGTACAAAAAGCCTTGGCTATTTGACAGAGTTACAACTCGAGCGCCTTCAGCTGACGCCTTTTGAGCAGCGTGTAAGGCGACATTACCAGCTCCGGAGATAGCGATTATTTGACCGTCTAGCGTTTTGTCGTGTGTTGCCAGTACCTCTTCAATAAAAAATATACAACCAAACCCAGTTGCTTCGGTACGCACATGACTACCACCAAAATCTATTTCTTTACCGGTAAGTGCACCGGTAAATTGATTCTGCAAACGCCGATAGCGCCCAAACAAAAAGCCAATTTCTCGACTACCAACATTTATATCACCAGCGGGTATGTCTGTCGTAGGTCCGATATGACGATGTAATTCATCCATAAACGCTTGACAAAAACGCATCACTTCCGCACGAGACTTGCCTTTTGGATCAAAGTCCGCGCCCCCTTTAGCACCGCCAATTGACAGACCAGTTAAGGCATTTTTAAAGGTTTGTTCAAGGGCTAAAAATTTCAGCACTGATTCATTAACGCTCGGATGAAAACGGATCCCGCCTTTGTATGGACCTATTAGATTTGAGTGCTGAACTCGCCATCCTCGATTAATGTTTACTCGGTTGTGATCGTCAACCCACTCAACTTTAAAACTGATTATCCTGTCTGGCGTCATTAACCGCTGATAAATATTATCCTGCTCAAACGCTGTTTCAAACGAAGGATGTAATTGGCTGAATTGAGTTAACTCCTCAACGACTTGCAAATACTCAGGTTGATCTGCGTATTGCGAGCGTATTTGTGCCAACTTTTGCTCAATATAACTCGATTTCACAATATCTCCTTATCCCGTGTCTGACTTTTAATCTGTTTCACAATTGGGTGACGTACGCGCTCTTATATTCCAAACGCCACTGAAATTTAGCAATGTAATGTTTTAATGTTCCCCTTGACCAAACACACATAGATTCTTTAGTAGCCTAGCCTATTGGCGTTGGAGTCACAAAGTTGTTTGACACTTTTCACTCTAGATTGATATTCACAACCAACAAACACTCCAGAACCAACTCGATAAATCCGCAAAAGACTCACTAAAGTTTTTTTTCACAGTACGGTGTAATTTATTCATATAAGCACTTGAACGAGCTCAAATAAACCATATAAAGATATTTAAATTCAATGAATTAAAATCTAAAACGTGTTTTGTTGCGTACTGAATAACACATTAGCAAAAGGAGTACACTATAAGCATGACAAATATATTTGATGCATTAAAAGACAGTCACCAAAAGCAACGTTTACTCATTGATGCGCTACTAAAAACCTCTGGCGATTCGCATACTCGTCGCGAGTTTTATCAACAATTAAAAACGGAGCTCAAAGATCATGCTATCGCTGAAGAGCGTTTTTTCTACAAGCCGTTAATCGAAAGCGATCAAACCATTGATTTAACCCGACACGGTATCGCCGAACACCATGCGATTGACAAGGTATTGGCGGAATTAGACGACACACCGTTTGATTCGCCTGCGTGGTTGACGCTGATGAAAACGCTGGAGCACAAAGTGTCGCATCACCTAGAGGAAGAGGAGCTGCGCTTTTTCCAAGTGGCGGGTAAGGCGCTTTCTGAAAGACAAAAAACAAGTCTCGCCAAAAAATACGAACAACATAGGGATCGTTAAATAGAATCGACCGCCGTTGCAAAAACTGAAAAAACAAACCCGGCATGCCGAAACACACCGGGTTTTTAAATATTTGTTGAGTTGGCCGATAAGCCGGGTTCTGTTCTCTTAAAAAGAGCGACAACCATTCGTCTAGGCCTTAAATCGCTTTAAGGCTCAAGCTGCGTAGTCGGTATTGACCGGTTCCAACGCGAGCCGCGTATTTTCAGAGCATGCCTAAACGTTTTTGTCAGTTCAAACTGGGTTAACAGCAAAAATACAAAAGCTAGAAAAAACAAACCCGGCATGCCGAAACACACCGGGTTTTTAATTATTTGTTGAGTTGGCCGATAAGCCGGGTTCTGTTCTCTTAAAAAGAGCGACAATCATTCGTCTAGGCCTTAAATCGCTTTAAGGCTCAAGCAACCTACCCGGTTCCAACGCGAGCCACGCCATAAGGAACCCTATTTGGTCTTGCTCCGGGTGGAGTTTACCCTGCTGCCAACTGTTACCAGCGGCCCGGTGCGCTCTTACCGCACCCTTTCACCCTTACCGGTACTGTGTACTTAGGCGGTCTTCTCTCTGCTGCACTTGTCGTAGGCTTGCGCCTCCCAGACGTTATCTGGCACCCTGCTCTGTGGAGCCCGGACTTTCCTCCCCTTGTTCCGTCTACCCGAAGATACAACGAACAAGCAGCGATTGTCTGGCCAACTCGTCGCTATTTTAGTTGATAGGTTAGCCTAGGTAAATCACTTTGCGCTAATTTGTGGAAAAAAAGCCACGACGAAACTGTTTAGCAATAAGCTTCGTAAATAACTTGGTAAGGAGTGACTATGGCCAACAACCTGTTTTTGTTTACCAATGATTTGCGGATCGAAGATAACCTCGCGTTACAACGCGCTTGTGCGAGCTCTACGCGATTAGCGCTGGTGTATCACTACAATCTCGATCACGAGTTATTTGACAACGCCGATTGCAGTTACATAGGTCAGCACCGACGCCGTTATTTATTCGCGAGCCTAGCTAATTTAAATCGCCAATTGGGCGATTTCTCGCAACATCTTCACGTACTTCAAAGCCGAGGGATAACAGCCCTGTGCAACTTTATCACTGAGCACAACATCGACAATGTGTACTGCTCAACACCTGTCGCGAGTGATGAGCGCAATGCGATTAACTCGATAACCAAATACTGCCGTGTCTCCATACACTGTGTCTGGCAACACACCTTGATCGCCGCATCGGATTTACCATTTGCTGTCGCTGATTTGCCGGCTACCTTTAGCGCCTTTCGCCGGTCGTTAGAAAAATCATCGCTACGGGTTGACCGATGCCTTCAGCAACCGTCATTTCCCCCAGCGCTGGTAAAACAAGACACTGACCAGAACGCATCGTTTAAGCGATGGGAACGTCCCACGATACTGTTCGACGTTGATGGCATTAGAGCGGTTAATCAATACTTTAAAACACAGCAAGCACTTACTTACAAGCAAACGCGAAATGCGTTAGACGATAGTTTAAGCTCAACCCGGTTCAGTCCCTTGCTATCCCTCGGTTTAGTCTCTGCAAGACAAGTTTGGTGGATGTTAAAGCGCTTCGAAGCTGAGCATCAAGCTAACGAATCAACCTATTGGATAGGATTCGAATTACTGTGGCGCGATTATTTTTACTGGTTGTTGGCATTACATCAAAACAAGTTTTTTCAGTTCTGTGGGTTGACGGGCAAGCGCCCTTTAACCAGTTTTAATGCCGCTCGATTTAGTGCATTTTATCACGCTCAAACTGCCGAACCACTTATCAATGCAGCGATAAACCAACTGAGGAAAACCGGCTTCATTTCCAATCGCGCTCGGCAAATTGTGGCCAGCTATTTTGTCAACGAATTACAACTCGATTGGCGCTATGGGGCGCGTTATTTTCAAATGCATTTGATCGATTATGACGTTGCCGCAAATTGGGGCAATTGGCAGTACATTGCCGGTGTCGGCTGCGATCCCCGACAAGGAAGACATTTTAATATTGAAAAGCAACAGCAATTATTTGATGCCGATGGTAGTTACGTAAAGCGCTGGGGCGGAAAGGCGCATCCACACCATCAAACGGATATTGTGGATTGGCCTACAAACAACTAGGGCGTGTTGATCGGCGATGATACAAAGCACGCGGTTAGCACATCGAGGTGGCATTGAGATTTGATCAAATAAGGTTGCTAACCGCCATTATACTAACATAGACTGAACACAATCATTGCCGATGGTCGAAGGTTTTGCCTCGGCAATGATAACAACACCAAGCGCCAATGAGTAACAACGCATTAGCACACACTGCAGGACAATAAACATGGAAAACTTGATCGATAATAAACTGGCACTCAACGCCTTTGAAAAAATTACCCGTCTCGGGGAAAAAAGCGATGATCGTTATCACTATTTAGGTGTTACTGCTTGGCAAGACTTTGATGGTTATACTTGCTTTCTCAATTACAACGATGTCACCATGACCCTAATGTTTCACGGCAAGTACGACATCGAGTTTGAAAACGCCGACACTCTCAAGCAATTTGTACAAAAGATCCATCGCATTTGTGAACAGTGACTCAAACGAGTTACTTCATATCCAGCGCATATTGATACAAAGCATTTTTCTTCACTCCGTGAATTTGTGCTGCTATCGCACACGCCTTTTTCGGCTTCATTTCATCAAGTAATAACTGTAAGGTGGCAATGGCTTCAGGCGGTATTGCGTCGGGGTCGCGTTCAGCACCTTGAATAATAAGCACCATTTCTCCCTTCAGTTGATTCGCATCCTGCTGCAACCAAGTTAAAATGTTCTGTGCAGAGTTTGCGTGTACCGTTTCAAAGGTTTTAGTCAATTCTCGAGCGATAACAATTTGCCTATCCCCACCCAAAACATCAACAATGTCTTGCACGGTATCAATGGCGCGCCTTGGCGCATCGTAGAAAACCATGGTACGAGGCTCGTGCGCCACGTTTGACAACACCGCTTGACGAGCTGCTGATTTAGAAGGGAGAAACCCCTCAAATGAAAATCTGTCTGTTGCTAGGCCCGACACCGACAAAGCGGCAATAGCTGCACAGGCTCCGGGTATGGGGACAACGGGCAAATTCTCTCCTCGCAAATGACGCACAATGTGAAATCCAGGATCAGAGATCAACGGTGTACCCGCGTCAGAGACTAGCGCAACGCTTTGGCCTTGCACAAGCATCTGCGCAATTTGTTCCTGGCGTTGCCGCTCATTGTGATCGTGAAGTGATATCGTCTTGTTTTTAATATTAAATGCACTCAATAAACGGTTGGTATGACGAGTGTCTTCACAGGCGATAATATCAACATTGGATAACACGTCTAGAGCCCTTTGCGAGATATCATGCAGATTGCCGATAGGAGTAGCAACAACGTAAAGTGTACCTGGGTTAACGGTATTTTGGGTCATAGATAAGTTCCAAACAAGACAAATGGTTGCTCGTAGAGCAATGCGCGGTTTATTATATACTTTAATACAGTTATATGACTACCGCATAGGTCGTATCATCATCAGAGCGAATAATAGGAAACACGATACAGTGTCCACAAAAAAAACACCCCACTTACGCCTAAATTTGTCGTTTGCAGCTTTGGCCAGCGTATTGCTCTTTTCCTGTGCTAGCCCCGAAAAAGAACCGGAGCCAGTCCCCGAATATCCGCTTATTAATGAAATTCCTGTTGCTGAACCCGAGCAAGATGACGATGCTAATGCGCTACTCGATAAAGCCGAACAAGCCAGTGTTAGCCAAGCGATTGTGTACTTGCTGCAATCATCAAGGCTATTTATCAACGAGCAACAATACGGCAAAAGTTTGCACATTGCCAACCAGTTAAGTCGGTTGCCGCTGTCGCCTTCGCAGAGCACATACAATCGCTTAAATAGTGCTCATGCGCTTTATGAGCTAGGTGAGTACGAACTAGCACAACAACAACTCAAGCTGATTGAACAGCGCTCACCAACACAGCGCGAATTGCGGTTGCGCGGGCAAGTGAACGAACAATTAGATATGCCAGTTGAGGCTATCCTCGCCTATTTAAGCCTAGTCGATCGATATCCAAGTCAAGATGTAACCGACAGCCAACACCTATTTGACCTCATTACATCATTGCAGCCGTGGCAAAAAAAGGCGTTGAGTGAATACGACACAGCACACCTAAAAGGTTGGCTAGCACTCGATCAAGCCATTGCCAAAAGCAACGCGAACCCCGCGGCCATTAATGACGCTTTGAGCCAATGGCAACGAGATTATCAACGCCACCCGGGTAGACGTTTGTTAGCGCAAATTAGCAGCAAAGTACAAACCATGAGCAACCAACCAACAATTGACACAGTTGCTGTTTTACTGCCTCTGTCAGGTCGCGAAAAGCGCATCGGTGAGACCATTCAAGCGGGTATATTAGCCGCCTATCAGGGTGAGCAATCTATCCACTTTATCGACACCAATACCACGTCTATGGCCAACATCGTTAAACAGTTACAGTCGCTGACCCCAGATGTCGTGATTGGTCCGTTGCTAAAGCACCACGTCGACAGCTATTTACAGCTCGCACCGCAACAAGCGACTCGCAGTCTAGAACCACTTGCTGGCCCGATAGTCTCGGATACTTTGTTAACACCAAATCCAGCAGTTCGCGACGATGCGATAACTCGAGTTGACAATACCGATAACTTAACTGCAAAGAACGCGACCCAGGGACTATATCCCTGGCAGACCTTATTATTGAATTTACCTGATCAGCAAACCATTGGCGCTAATCAATATGCGCTTTCAATGTTACCTGAAGATGAAGCTAAACAAGCCGCTTTTACGCTCAGTAAAAAAGGCTTTAAAAATGCCATGGTGTTAAGCCAAGACAACGCGATTGGTAAGCGTATGGCACAGACGTTTGCTCAGCAATGGCAAACTTTAACGGGACATGACATTACTATTGTCTATTATCCCGAAGGCAAAAAAATGCAAAGTTCGGTTAAATCAAGTCTCGACGTGGCATTGTCGGATCAGCGCATCTACCAATTGCGCAACCGAATCAAGGAAAACGTTAAAGCCGAAGCGCGTAGCCGTCGCGATATCGATATGATCTACCTAATTGCTAATGCAGACCAAGCGCGACTGGTAAAACCCTATATCGACGTCAATATCAGCCCTTTTGCCAATGCAATTCCAGTATTTGCGAGTTCTCGTAGCCATGATCGCGACGCCGATACCAATACCCGTCGAGATTTACGCGGCGTTACCTTTACCGATGCGCCATGGCTCATTCCCGGCGCCTCAAAAGATCAAGTGCAATACGCTCAGGCTCAGCAGTTGTGGCCGAATCGCTCTAGCCAAATGGCTCGTTTGTACGCCATGGGCATTGATAGCATTAATTTACTCGACAAACTCAGAGCAATGAAGTTACTGCCATCAATCATCTTTGAAGGTGAAACGGGCACTTGGAAATTAGACCAACAGGGTGTCTTTCACCGCAGCCTAGGTTGGGCTAAATTCCGTTCATCTAGGATTTCAGCTATTGCTATGGAATAGTCACGACAAGCGCAAAATTGGTCAACATTACGAGCAACTTGCCAAGCGCTACTTGCAACAACACGGATTGCAATGGCTAGCGAGTAACGTCAGCAGCCGTTTTGGTGAAATTGACCTGGTGATGCAAGACAATGACTGCATTGTCTTTGTTGAGGTAAAGTTTCGCAACAACAATGATTATGGTTTGGCCGCCGAGATGGTCAACAGTAGCAAACAACAAAAAATTATCAAAACGGCGCAAATTTTCCTGCAAAAGCAACGCTTGAATGAATATAATACACACTGCCGATTTGATGTTGTCAGTATCACAGGCAAAGAGAGCACGCCCACTATTTGCTGGCACAAAAACGCCTTTTACGGAGAATAAAACATGTTAGAACGGGTTAAACAGAACTTTAGAGAAAGTATTGAAACCAAAATTGCAGCCAGCGAGGCGTTACCTGCAACGATTGAAAAAGCAGGGATGACCATGGTTGAGTGTCTGTTAGGTGGACACAAAATCCTCAGTTGTGGCAATGGTGGTAGTGCTGGCGATGCGCAACACTTTTCATCTGAGCTACTCAATCGCTACGAGACTGAACGCCCAAGTTTACCGGCCATTGCGCTGACCACCGACAGTTCGACGTTAACCTCTATTGCTAATGACTACTGTTACGAAGAAGTGTTTTCTAAGCAAGTACGCGCGTTGGGTAACGGCGGCGATATTTTATTGGCTATATCAACCAGTGGTAACTCAAAAAATGTGATAAAAGCCATCGAAGCGGCCGTCGCTCGCGATATGAAAATTATTGCTTTAACGGGTAAAGACGGTGGTGAAATTGCCGGTTTACTGGGTGATAATGACGTCGAGATTCGCGTTCCTTCAGCGCGCACAGCAAGAATTCAAGAAGTCCACTTGCTCGCCATCCACTGTTTGTGCGAAATTATAGATACCACGCTGTTTCCACAAGCGGATGATTAACGACTGCTAACAAAATTAGGTTATAACAATGAAAAAATTGACCATTGCGCTAATGTCTTTAACACTACTTCAGGGTTGTGCGGCGGTTGTCGTCGCCGGCGTTGGAGCCGGTGCTGCGTCAGTTAATGACCGTCGCACTATCGGTGCTCAAGTTGACGATCAAAATATCGAAATCAAAGCTCATGCCTTAATTGCACAGCACAGTGAATTACATGAGATGAGTAAAATTCAGGTGGTCAGCGTAAACGGCACGGTCTTAGTCGTTGGTCAAGCGCCGAACAAAGCAGCTCGCGATCAACTGATCAATATTATCAAGGACATTAAAGGAATACGAAAATTACACAACCAAATTCGCGTTGGTAATATTGCTGACCTGGGTACCCGTACTACCGACACTTGGATTACCACCAAAGTGAAGACCGAATTATTGGCCTCTGATCAATTAGACGGCACAGCTATCAAGGTAATCACCGAAGACTCAGAAGTCTTTTTGATGGGCTTAGTAAGTGCGAAAGAAGCCGATAAAGCGGTTAATATCGCTCGCAATATCAACGGTGTATCGCGCGTTTATAAAGCGTTTGAAACGTTATAACCTCGGATTGCGATAGCGACTGCGCAGTGCATTCTGAGCAGTAGCTGTAAAAATCATTTTTTATTAAGGCGCGGTTAGCGCCTTTTTATGTCGCCAAAATCTCTATGTCAACGTTTGAGTAAGGCTGATTTGGCAATGATAGTTATCGACTATTCAGCGCTTATAGCCTTGTTGTTGACAGCCTCTAACGCCAGCTCTATTAAACACATGTTGCATACCCATTTGCGTTATAAGGTACTCAGTGCGTTCAAGCCAAAATCGACTGACTCGACTGGCCAATAGCGCCATTGTATTAGCTGCGGTTAAGCGCACACCGCGTTATCGCTCAAACAAAAAGGCCCCAATACCATTGTATTGGGGCCTTTTCACGATGTTGATACGATGCTCGCCTGAACCTGTTAACGATCTAATGATTATTTAACAATTGATAAGCTTGGCTTGCCTTTTGTTTCAGGACGCTTGGGCTCAGAGTCAACCTCTTCGCCACTGTCAGCGAGCTCAGGATAGTCAACGACAAATGAACTACCTACGCCATTTTCTCGTGCGTAAATCGCCGCTACGGCCTGGTGAGGCACATACAAGTGCTCTACCTTACCGCCAAAGCGAGCAGTAAATTCAATCACCTCACCGGTGAGGCTGATAGAACCAACAGACGCAGGCGCAATATTTAATACAATCTGTCCGTCGTCGGCATAACCTTGAGGCACCATAACATTGGGATAATTGCAGTCAACCACAATGTAAGGGGTTAACTCATTATCTAAAATCCAGTCGTAAAAAGCGCGGATCAAGTACGGTTTGTTCGAGGTCATCTCTTGGCTCATTTTTACCGCCTCAGTGATTACGCTGGACGGCCAAAGCGCAATTCACGCTCAGCTTCGGTCAGTGATGCTTGGAACGACTCGCGATCGAACAAGCGCAACATATACGCTTTTAGTTCACGACTGCCCTGACCTGATAACTCAATACCAAGCACTGGTAAGCGCCATAGTAACGGAGCTAAATAACAGTCAACTAAACTAAACTCTTCACTCATAAAGTATGGCGCTTCATTTAAAATAGGCGCAACACTTAGCAAGCTTTCGCGCAGTTCTTGACGTGCTTTCTCGGCTTTCTTTTCATCACCGGCTAAAATGGTTTTCGCCAATGAATACCAGTCGTTTTCGATGCGGTGCATCATCAAGCGACTGCGACCTCGCATGACCGGATAAACAGGCATTAATGGCGGGTGTGGAAAGCGCTCATCGAGGTACTCCATAATGATCTTCGCTTCGTACAGTGCTAGCTCGCGATCGATAAGCGTTGGCACAGAACCGTACGGGTTAAGATCGATGAGATCTTCCGGTAAATTATCTGGCTCGACTAAATGAATATCAACACCAACGCCTTTCTCAGCCAACACAATACGTGCTTGGTGCGAATACATGTCGTCAGCAAGGGAAAACAGAGTCATTACAGAACGTTTGTTGGCGGCTACAGCCATATATCCTCCAAAGATGTCATTTCCAGTATCACTAACATTATTGTTAGCAATCGGGGGGCGTATACATACGCGAAAGGGGCTATGTTAAGTTATCGTCTCAGATAACCAGTATAGCCCCAATAAGTTAGCTTAAGAAACAAATATTAGTGTACGTCGCGCCAATATTCTTTCTTCAATAAGTATGATAGTACGAACAGGATAAATAGGAAGCCTAGTACCCAATAACCCAATCGTTGACGTTCAACTTTACCCGGTTCCCCAGTGTACTCTAGGAAGTTGGCAAGGTCGCGAGCCAAGATGTCATACTCTTGTGGTGTCAATTCACCTGGTTGGGTTAACACTAAATCAGCTGATGTTAATGGGCGCTGTTCCGTCGCAGGCTTTTGTAACATCGCCTTGGCTTCCTCGGTTAACTCTTGAACACCTTGTAGTTGTTGGAAAACATGTGGCATACCAACATCTTTAAACACCGTGTTGTTCACACCAAACGGGCGGTTCGGGTCAACGTAGAAAGAGCGCAAGTAAGTGTATACCCAGTCTGCACCACCCTTTTTATAACGGGTTACCAAGGTCAAATCAGGTGGCGCCGCACCAAACCACGCAGCAGCTTCTTTAGCCGGCATGGTGTTAGTGATATGGTCACCAACTTTTTCACCAGTAAACATCAAGGTTTCAATGCCTTCTTTCTCATCGATACCCAGATCTTGGAAAGTGCGATTGTAACGTTGATATTGCAATGAGTGACAACCTAAACAGTAATTCATAAAGGTTTCTGCACCATTGCGAAGTGATGCTTTATCTGTCAGATCATTATTCGCTTTGTCCAGTGGAACGCTCGGACCCGCAGCAAATGCGAATACAGGTACTAGTGCAAGTAATGCAATAATTGTCTTTTTCATTATTTTGTCACTCTCTCTGGAACAGGTTTTGTATTCTCACCTTTTGAGTAGAACCAAAGTGCTACGAAGAAACCGAAGTAACCAAAGGTGGCCACAGTACCAATGAAGTTATTGATTGGTGACGCCGGTTTAGTACCTAGCACACCTAGTGCCACGAAACAGATAGCAAACTGAACTAGGTTAGCTAAGTGTAACTTACTGCGGTAGCGGAAAGAGCGAACAATACCGCGATCAAACCAAGGTAAAGCAAATAGCATACCGATTGCCGCGAACATTAAGATCATACCGCCCAACTTATCAGGAACAACACGTAAGATGGTGTAGAACGGACCGAAGTACCATACTGGTGCAATGTGCTCAGGTGTTTTCAAACCATTCGCCGGTTCAAAGTTTGGTGCTTCAAGGAAGTAACCACCGCCTTCAGGGAAGAAGAACATAACCCAGCAGAATAAGATAAGGAAACCGACTACGCCCATAATGTCTTTGACAGAGTAATAAGGGTGGAACGGAATCGCATCAACGATATCGTACTTATTTGTGTAGCTTTCGTGGAACGTAAACTTGCTCTTTTCTTCTTCTGGCACTGAGCCTTTTGGTTTCTTAATGTCAGTACCATCAGGGTTGTTTGAGCCCACTTCGTGTAACGCTAAGATATGTAAGAAAACCAACACACACAATACCAACGGTAGGGCAATAACGTGTAGTGCGAAGAAACGGTTTAGCGTCGCTCCTGAAATAACGTAGTCACCGCGAATCCAAGTCGTTAGGTCATCGCCAATTACCGGAATTGCACCAAACAGTGAAATAATTACCTGTGCACCCCAGTAACTCATGTTGCCCCAAGGCAATAAGTAACCCATAAATGCTTCAGCCATTAGCACTAAGTAAATTAGCATACCGAAGATCCACAGTAATTCACGAGGCTTTTGGTAAGAGCCGTAAATTAGGCCGCGGAACATGTGCAAATACACAACAACAAAGAATGCCGACGCACCGGTAGAGTGCATGTAACGCAATAACCAACCGTAATCAACATCACGCATGATGTATTCAACAGATGCGAAAGCACCGTCACCAGATGGCTCGTAGTTCATTGTCAACCAGATACCAGTAACGATTTGGTTAACGAGTACTAGCATGGCTAGGGAGCCAAAGAAGTACCAAAAGTTAAAGTTTTTCGGTGCTGGATATTGACCAACGTGTTTATTCCACGCGTCGGTGACAGGCAAACGCTTGTCTATCCAAGCCATAAAATTAGCGAACATTAGGCTTCTCCTTTACCAATACCGATAACAAGCGTGTCATCATTTGGGAATGAGTGCTCAGGAACAACCAAGTTAAGTGGCGCAGGAACACCGGCAAATACGCGGCCTGCCATATCGAACTTAGAGCCGTGACACGGACAGAAGAAACCGTAATCTACGCCTTCAACATGCTCAGCAAAGTCGCCTTTTTTGTAGGTCGGTGCACAACCTAGGTGAGTACAAACACCCTCTGCTACCAAGAACTCAGGATTAATTGAGCGGTACGGATTTTGCGCGTACGCTGGTTGCTGTTCTTGTTGAGAATTCGGGTCGCGTAACTTGTCGTCGTGACCACTTAATGCATCTATGACATTTTGTGGGCGACGCACAACATAAATCGGTTTACCGCGATACTCAGCACGTACTAGCTGACCAGCTTCGATTTTACTTATATTTACTTCAACTGGGGCACCGGCAGCTTTCGCTTTCGCACTTGGGTTCCAGGAAGCGATGAATGGCACAGCTGCACCAGCAACGCCTACACCACCAACGACAGAAGTCGTGATTGTCAGGAAGCGTCGACGGCCGTTGTCCACGGGCGCATTGCTCATTTCATTTCTCCAATACTTTTATTAGACACAGAAAATTTTATCCATTAAAGCTTAAAAAATCGCACAGCTCTAACGAAGGTATTTGGCCAATCAACAGCTTTTAAAGAGAATAGAAAAACTGTTGATTTCATTGCAATTTATGATTTTTTGTCAGTACCGACGAAAAATCAGCAAAATTGCCATTAAAAAATTTTGCCTATAATAAAGAATTGCGGATTTTTTTACAAGGTAAAACCTTATCACAGGTGTGTTTATTTGGCTTAGCAAGCGAGTTAACGAACTGATTTTGCCGCGTGTATTGACTAGTGCGAGTGGCGAGAAACAGGCATAAAAAAAACCGGCCAAATGACCGGTTTTTTGATTCGAAATGTAAAATTAACGCTTCGAGAATTGTGGACGCTTACGCGCTTTGTGAAGACCCACTTTCTTACGCTCAACTTTACGAGCATCACGTGTAACGTAACCAGCTTTGCGAAGCTCTGAACGCAGAGATTCGTCAAACTGCATTAACGCACGAGTGATACCGTGACGGATAGCACCAGCTTGACCAGAGATACCACCACCAACAACAGTGATGTGTAGGTCAAACTTTTCAACCATATCTACTAACTCAAGAGGTTGACGAACAACCATACGAGCAGTAGGACGACCGAAGTAAGTATCGATGTCACGATTGTTAATGGTAATAGTACCGTTACCAGCTTTCATGAATACACGAGCTACAGAGCTCTTGCGACGACCAGTGCCGTAATATTGATTATCAGCCATGATTACAACTCCAATACTTTAGGTTGTTGTGCCGCATGCTTGTGCTCAGGGCCAGCATACACTTTAAGTTTACGGTACATGTCACGACCTAGAGGGCCTTTAGGTAACATACCTTTAACTGCGAATTCGATTACACGCTCTGGCGCTTTTTCGATTAGCTTTTCAAAGCTAATTTGCTTAAGACCACCAGGGAATTCAGTGTGCGAGTAGTAAATTTTACCTTTCGCTTTGTTACCAGTTACACGTACTTTCTCAGCGTTAACAACAACGATGTAGTCACCGGTGTCACAGTGAGGAGTGTATTCTGGCTTGTGCTTGCCGCGTAAACGACGAGCAATTTCAGTAGCGATACGACCTAAAGTTTTACCTTCAGCGTCCACTACAAACCATTCGCGAGTTACGCTTTCTGGTTTAGCTACAAAAGTTTTCATTGATAAAAACCCATTAAATATAAGTTACATAAAAAGTTATTGTTATCAATAACCGATTAATGAGACTGCGCTATTACCCCTTCGAGTATCGAGTCTGTTGCTTTTTCAAGCGTTGTAACGTTGGGAGCCGCGAATTATAGAGAATTTTTTCCAAAAAATGAAGTTTATTTTTCAATCAACTAGTGATTTTTACAAAATATTTCAAACTGAATGAAAAGTACTGCGTTGGATAGGTCAAAAAACACCGACTTTTGGACTGGTACTCTGTCAAAAATAGAGAACGTTGATCCGTGAGCCTATCGGCATTTATAGCTCCAGATACGTCATCCCACAAAAGCTTTTGTGTGGGATCTCCCTTAGCTTCGAAGTGATTTCGTCAGAAGCTTATTGAGAGTTAACGAGGCCACATCCTCGGCAACGGCTCCATGCGTGCTCTTCCTCCTGCACCCTTGCCGTCGAATAACACGATGGAATAATGACAAACTAAGGCAGATGCTCAGCCGCTAAATAATCCTTTGATTGCATTTCTTGTAAGCGCGACAAACAACGTTTAAATTCAAAATTCAAACCGCCATCGCTATACAAGTGTTCCATGGCGACTTGGGCAGAAATAATAAGTTTTACTTTGCGTTCGTAAAACTCATCCACCAACGCAATGAAACGCCTGGCGCTATCGTCCGTGTCGCGGCCCATCTGCATCACGTTAGCCATCAATACGGTGTGATAGATTCGGCTTAACTCCATGTAATCAGATTGACTGCGGGCGGTTTCGCATAACTCGCTAAATTCAAACTGCACGACACCGTCGCTCTCGCGAATAGTCTTTAACGGGCGATTGTTGATTTCGATAACTTTAGCCGCTTGACCTTGATCATTGGCCAGCTTGCTAAAATATAAAGACATGTTCTCGCTCGCAGCCTCGTCCAATGGCGAGTGATAAATCTCAGCTTGCTCTAGGGTACGCAGTCGATAATCAATGCCGCTGTCAACGTTTACCACCTCGCAGTGCTCTTTGATCAGTGCAATCGCTGGTAAAAATCGCGCGCGTTGCAAGCCATTTTTGTATAACTCATCCGGTATGATGTTCGAGGTGGCAACAAGGGTGACGCCATGAGCAAATAATTCCTCAAACAAGGTACCCAATAACATGGCATCAGTAATATCGGAGACAAAGAACTCATCAAAGCAAATGATCCGCGTCTCATCAGCAAATTTTTTGGCAATAATTTTTAATGGATCCGTTTGTCCCTTTAACAGTCCCAGCTCACTGTGTACTCGATGCATAAAGCGGTGAAAGTGAACTCGCATTTTTTGTTCAAATGGCAAACAGTCGTAAAAGGTATCCACCAAATAGGTTTTACCTCGACCGACACCCCCCCAAAAATACAATCCCTTGAGTGGTTTTGGCTGTGGCGACGCCAGGGTTCTCACCCACTTGGACAGCACCTTTTTAAAGCCACTAACAGCAATCGGTTGCGGTAATAAGTCATCGTATAAGCGCTGTAGATGGCGAACGGCATTTTGTTGCGCGGGATCGTGAGTAAAGTCATCTGCTTGTAGATCTTGTTGATACTTTTGCCAAGGGGTTAACGGTAACATGCTCTTACTTCAATCGGTTACACACTGGCTTTATTAACAATTTACGACGCTCTGGCTAAATCGACATTAGCCGGTTGAAAAACTGCCAACAATCACCATATCTAAGGTGTGAAAGTTTTAAATTAGCGCTATTATAAAAGAAGGTAGCCAAGACCGCTATGGCTGCTTGATTAAAACTCATCACATTGATGTAATAACAATCACCAAGCGAAAACAACAGTATTACAATAAAACACCTCTGGTTTCGTCCTTGTCCAAGATGACCAAATTGAGCGTTTATAAGCTCACAAACCGAACAGGTGTGACTTAACAATAAGGAAAATAACATGGAAATCGTCTACCTTCTTGTCGGTATCACAATCGGCGCTATCGGTGGCTTCATCGCTCGTAAACAAATGTCGGCTTCTGAGCAACAGCTGCAGCGACTGCAACAACAAGTGAATGACAGCCAAACCTCACTAGAGCAATATCAAAGCGATGTTGCAACGCACCTTAAAAATTCAACCAGTTTACTCGCTCGCATGAACGAGGCCTGTCAAGCAGCTATGGTACAAATGGAACAGAGTACCGACCTTCTTGACCGCGCTAACCAGCGCAGCAACGACATGCCATTTTTTTCAGCAGAGGCACAAGAGTACATGCGCAACAGCGCTGCAAATAAAGGCAATAAACGCACCGCACAGCGTGAATCGCTAACCGAAGCGCCGCGTGATTACGCCAACGATCGCAGCGGACTGTTCAGTGAAGCGCAACAAAATGTTACAAACAAGGCAAGCTAATTAGTTTTGTCAGGCTGAACTTTGCCTATAGCCGAGAGTCTTTAGTTATCAGGTAATCTGACAAGCCCGAATTCGCACGGGCTTAGATTTTGAAATATTAGTATTTTAAGAATTAACTATTTTTGGAGTCTTATCTATGAACAAGATGTTTACCATGTCCCCCATCGCGCTATTAATAGGTTCGCTGGCGTTGGCGCCAATGCAAAGTCATGCGGCGCTGCCCAGCGTTGTCGCTGGCCAACAACTGCCCTCGCTCGCACCGATGCTTGAAGAGGTTACTCCAGCCGTTGTAAGCATCAGTGTCGAGGGAACGCAACAAGTCCAACAAATGGACCCATTCAGTTACTTTTTTGGTCAACGACGCGGTCAAGGTCCACAAGAGCGTCCGTTTCGAGGACTTGGTTCTGGGGTTATTATCGACGCTAACAAAGGCTACATTGTCACCAACAATCACGTCATTGACGATGCCGATAAAATATTGGTGAATCTCAAAGACGGACGCCAATTTAAAGCCAAAAAAATAGGCGCTGATGCGCAAAGTGATATCGCTCTATTACAAGTCGATGCCGACGACCTGATTGAAATCAAAATAGCCAACTCCGACAATATTCGCGTTGGTGACTTTGCCGTAGCCATTGGCAGCCCATTTGGCTTGGGTCAAACGGTAACCTCAGGTATTGTAAGTGCCCTGGGTCGAAGTGGTTTGAACGTTGAGCAACTCGAGGATTTCATTCAAACCGACGCAGCCATTAACAGCGGTAATTCGGGCGGAGCTCTGGTTAACCTAAACGGCGAGTTAATCGGTATTAATACCGCAATTTTAGGACCAAACGGCGGTAATGTCGGTATCGGCTTTGCTATTCCTTCGTCTATGATGCAAAGCTTAGTTGAACAAATTATCGAATACGGCGAAGTGCGTCGTGGCGTGCTTGGCGTCACAGGTAATTCTATCAACCCAGAGCTAGCGGAAGCCATGGACTTAGACACCAACCAAGGTGGCTTTGTCTCACAAGTTGTCGCTGATTCTGCTGCCGAAAAAGCGGGAATTAAAGCCGGCGATATCATCATTGAGGTCAATGGTCGAAAAATTAAAAACTTTAATGAATTGCGCAGTAAAATTGGTTCTCTTGGCGCAGGTACCGACGTAGAACTAACCGTTTTGCGCGATGGTAAACGCAAAACGTTTGACGTCACCTTGCAAGGTATGGACGACGCCAATATTACCGCTGCCAATTTACACCCGATGTTACAAGGCGCGCAATTTGCCAACAACAATAGCAATGGCGGTGTACTGGTAAAAAGCGTTGCCGATAACTCACCTGCCGCAGCATTGGGATTGCGCAGTGATGACGTCATCGCTGGCGTGAACAGACAGCGCATCTCGAATTTAGCCGAACTGCGCAAAGTGTTAGAAGACACCAACGGCGTAATCGCGCTTAATATCATTCGTGGCAACAACACCTTGTATTTAATGATTCGCTAAATGCATTGCCTATACGGGCTGCGCTTTATTGATAAAGGGAAGTTTTGCTTCCCTTTTTTTATCGCTCTATTAGGACTTTGTATGGACAAAAAATAATGCTAGTATTTCAATCATTTCCTAGTAAAAAAAACTTGTTTGATGAAACTTTTACCGGCACTTTCTTATGTTTTACGCGCTGTTAGTTACGGCCTCTTAGCCGCTGTTGTACTACTTATTTTGGTGCCGGATCTGCGCGATGGCAACAATCTTTCATTCAATATATTTCAACCCACTAACAGCAAAGAAGCCCCCTTGTCATTTGCTACGGCAGTTGCTAAAGCCGCCCCCGCCGTGGTCAACATATACTCCGAGTCCATTGAACGTGGCAACTACTATCAAAATACCCCGCGCAAACAAGTGAAGCTGGGTTCTGGTGTGATAATGGATCCTGGTGGCTATATACTGACCAACTATCACGTAGTTGTAGATGCCAACCTGATCATTGTCGTCCTGCAAGACAATACGCGCCTTACTGCGGAATTAATTGGCAGTGATGAAATAACCGATCTAGCGGTGCTTAAAGTAGCCGCCGACAGCTTGCCAGTAATACCGCAGGATGACTCTCTTACACCTCTTGTCGGCGACGTTGTGCTTGCCATAGGCAATCCGTTAAACATCGGTCAAACGGTCACTCAAGGGATCATCAGTGCCACGGGGCGCAATGGTTTAAGCAGTACCAACTACCGCGAATTTTTACAGATGGATGCCGCCATTAACGACGGTAACTCAGGGGGTGCATTAGTCAATTCAAATGGTGATCTAGTCGGTATTACATCAGCACAATTTAAACGCTTAAACTCGCAAATGAATATTCAAGGGATCTTTTTCGCCGTTCCCTATAAACTTGCTGCCAAAGTAATGCGCGAATTGATCGAGCACGGTCAAGTGGTTCGCGGTTGGTTAGGTGTTGGCTCAGACAGCTATAATCCCAACCTACGCGGTTTTGTGATTAACGCGGTAACACCGGGAGGCCCCGCTGATCGAGCCGGCCTTGAGGTAAACGATGTAGTGCATAAAATTGGCGGTCAAGAAATTAAAAGTATCACTCACGCTCTAGATATCATTGCAGAAACCAATCCAGGCGCGCAATTGGAATTTAGCGTTTATCGACAAGACAAGCTATTAACCATATCGGTTATTATTGGTGAATTTGAGTCTTAGTTCGAGATACTGAAGCGATCGAATACTAATAACAGAGTACGTATTAAACAAAAAGAGCAGCCTACAGGCTGCTCTTTTTAATGATATAACGATGTCGTTACTGATTACTGACGCGCACAATGTCGGCGCCGAGCTTCTGTAACTTGTCTTCAATTTTTTGGTAGCCGCGGTCGATGTGATAAATGCGATCGACAACGGTTTCGCCTTCTGCCACTAAGCCGGCGATAACCAAACTCGCTGACGCTCTCAAATCCGTCGCCATCACTTGTGCACTGGTGAGTTTGTCTACCCCTTCTGAGATGGCCGTATTGCCTTCTAACTTTATATTAGCTCCCATGCGCTGTAATTCTGGAACATGCATAAAGCGGTTTTCAAAAATCGTTTCAACCGTTGTTGCCATACCGTTAGCTATCGCATTTAAGGTAACAAACTGGGCCTGCATATCTGTTGGGAAAGCCGGGTGTGGGGCCGTGCGAATGTTGACCGCTTTTGGTCGTTGCAACATTTCCAATTCAATCCAGTCATCGCCGAAAGTGACGGTTGCGCCAGCCTCTTGCAGCTTGCTGATCACAGCCTCAAGCGCGTGCGGATCTGTGTTTAAACAGCGAATTTTACCACCGGTCACTGCCGCGGCAACGAGGAAGGTACCCGTCTCAATGCGATCTGGCATGACGTTGTAGTCTGCACCGGTTAGTCGCTCTACACCTTCAATGGTTAACGTATCTGTGCCAGCACCAGAGATTTTTGCCCCCATCGCGGTCAAGAAATTAGCCAAGTCGACAATCTCAGGCTCGCGCGCTGCGTTTTCAATGATGGTAGTACCTTCCGCAAGCGCTGCGGCCATCATCAAGTTCTCAGTGCCGGTGACGCTAACGGCGTCCATGAAAATGGTAGCACCCTGCAAACGACCTTGCTTTTTGGCGATGATGTAGCCGTTTTCAACGCTAATTTCAGCGCCCATCATTTTCAAACCAGATATGTGTAGATCTACTGGTCGCGCGCCAATAGCGCAGCCACCTGGCAAAGACACTTCTGCATGGCCGAAACGGGCTAATAATGGCCCTAAAACCAAAATAGAAGCGCGCATGGTTTTCACCAATTCATAAGGTGCCAAACAATTGTTAATGTTTGCGGCATCAATCGCAACTTGGCCTTCACCTTGCCACGATACATCAGCACCCAACTCATTGAGTAGCTTGCAGGTGGTATTGATGTCGTTTAATTTGGGGACATTACCGATGGTTAATGGCGTTTCAGCCAAAATCGTTGCAAATAGAATCGGTAAAGCGGAATTCTTGGCACCACTAATAACGACATCGCCGTGTAACTGGTTACCACTATTTATACGAAACGCGTCCAAAATAGCCCTCTTTTTTCTCAAACTGTTATTTATGACGGCATATTAAACATTTTTTCGCGTTGCCATTGGGCAAGGCTAAATGTTTTGATGGTAACCGCGTGAATTTTTCCTTCAGCGATTGCGCTGGCTAAAGGGGCATATACCGTTTGCTGCTTCTTTACTCGAGACATGTCAGCAAACATATCGGCGACGGCAATGACCTTACACTGTGAACCATCGAAAGTAACATGCAGTTCATCTAAATTCAGACTTGCCTTAAGCAAACGTTCTATATCACTAACGTCCATAGTGACTTCTCCAGTATCTAGTTAGTGCCTAATCAGGCTTTGAAAGCGGACACTTAGCTCAGTGCTAGCAATTCATTTACTCGACTTAAAGTCGCCAGTTTAACTAATTCGCTAGGTGCTTGGGAATAGTTAATTGTGATTTGTTTTTGCAGCGCACATTGATAGAGCGACAACAGCCAAGCAAGCCCAGCTGTATCAATTTTATTAAGTTTCGACAGATCAATACCTTGTTGGTATTTAGCAAGGATATCCTCATACACTGACTGTTGCTTACCAATAATCGACTTACGCGTCAGTTCTCCGACGATGGCCAACATCCCTTGCGGGTTTTCGTCAATTGTAAACTGATGAGTCAAGGTGTTTACTCCTGAACCTGTGCATTTTTACTTGCGTCAGTGTCGTTTTCGTCTTTAAAAACAATGGGGCGCTTGCTTTTTTCAATCAGCATTTGAGTCACTTCTGGTACGCCATTTTGCGCCAAAATTGAGCGTAGCTCTTTTTGTTTAGCGTCGAGTAAACTAACGCCTTCCGCCACTAAGTCAAAGGCTTGCCACTGATTAGACTTGCTGTTTTTGCGCACTTTAAATTGTAAGTTTATCGGCGGTCGTTGCTCGTCAATAATATCGACTGGCACCATAACAATTTTCTTGTTAGCAAAATCTTTAGCCGGTTGAAATACCACGGCTTGTCTGTCGTACAAGGTGAAGACTTGTGCATAGGAAGTGATCAAATACTCGCGAAATGCGGCAACGAAATCACGGCGCTCTTGTTGTGATGCTTGCTTTGCGTAGTTACCCAAGACTTTCAGACCAGCGTATTGATAGAAAATATATGGCATCAACTCTTCGCGGACCACATCTTTTAGAAGCTCGGGGTTGGCGCGAATGTCTGCTTCTTGCTTAGCTAGGCGATCAAATGTTATTTGCGCAACCTGCTCAACCATAACGTAAGGGTTGCTTTTGTCGACATCTGTTTTGGCCATTGCAGCACTGCTCACTAATGCAAGTACCAGCGCAAAACTTCTCAATAGTAATGATTTCATAACCTCTTCTTCCTAAAACTAGTTGTCGTCTTGGCTAAATAAAAATTGGCCAATAAGATCTTCTAATACTAAGGCCGACTTAGTGTCTTCAATGAAGTCACCGTCAGCCAATAAACCGATGCCCATGTCTTCATCGATAAAGCCGGGCTCTAACCCTATGTACTGTTCGCCCAATAAGCCCGCAGTTAAAATAGAAATCGAAGTCGATTCTGAAAATGCGTCGTAGCGACTATCTATATCCAGAGCAACTTTGGGCATGTAATCCCCAGAGTCAAGCTCGATTGCGGCAACTCGACCAACGATAACGCCACCAACTTTAACCGCCGAGCGCTCTTTCAGGCCACCAATATTATCAAATTTTGCATACAAGCGATACGTATCACCATTGCCCCTAAAGCCTGCATCGGCTACCTTTAACGCTAGCGTTAATAGGGCAGCAATACCCAAGGCTACAAACACACCGACCATTATTTCAATTTTTTTCGACATCATGTCACTATACCTACTACGCTAATTCGCAAACATTAAAGCAGTTAAAATAAAATCTAAACCCAATACGATCAAAGAAGACTGAACCACCGTTGACGTTGTGGCACGGCTAATGCCTTCTGAGGTTGGAATACAATCATATCCTTTGTACACAGCAACCCAAGTGACCACAAATGCAAACACCACGGCTTTGATCATGCCGTTTAGTACGTCATCCGTCCAGTCAACCTGTGCTTGCATCACAGACCAATAAGTGCCTGAGTCAACCCCAAGCCAGTCGACACCAACGAGGTGCCCACCTAAAATACCGACGGTCGAGAATATGGCCACCAACAGCGGCATTGATATAAAACCAGCCCAAAATCGAGGCGCAATAACCCGTTTAAGCGGGTCTACGGCCATCATTTCCATGCTGCTTAATTGCTCAGTCGCTTTCATCAAACCAATCTCCGCAGTCAGTGCCGAACCGGCTCGTCCGGCAAAGAGCAAGGCGGTAACAACAGGACCGAGTTCTCTGAGTATCGATAAAGCAACCATTGGGCCAAGGCTGGCCTCAGCGCCATAATCAATTAATATGGTGTAGCCCTGAAGCGCAATAACCATACCGATAAACGTCCCTGAGACAACGATAATCAGCAGTGACAACACTCCTACTGAATATAGCTGTTTCGCTAATAACGGCCAGCCCTTTCTAATATTTGGCCAGTGCCATAACGCCGAGATCAACATGATTAACGCACGGCCCAAGCCGGCGACAACGTCGATAACTTTGCGCCCGAGTGAAGCGAAATTTTCTAACATCACGTATCGCTCCCTAACAACTGCTCGCGATACGCACTCGCGGGGTAATGAAATGGTACAGGACCGTCAGCTTCACCCTTGATGAACTGTTTTACCAATTCTGATTGTTGCTGTTCTATCTGTTGCCGTGTGCCCTGACCGATAATGCGTTTGTCTGCAATGATATAAATATAATCAGCGATACTCATGACTTCCTTTACATCATGTGACACGACTACCGACGTCAATCCCAATGCGTCGCTTAAATCGCGAATTAAGCGCACAATCACCCCCATAGATATGGGGTCTTGGCCTGCGAATGGTTCGTCGTATAAAATCAACTCGGGATCAAGGGCTATGGCTCTAGCGAGTGCTGCTCGTCTTGCCATGCCGCCAGACAGCTCACTGGGAAACAGCTCCATGGCTCCGCGCAAACCGACGACTTCCAACTTCATCATCACCATTTTTTCGATAATATCTTCGGGAAGTTGACTGTGTTCGCGAATGGGAAAGGCGACGTTATCAAACACGCTCATGTCGCTAAACAATGCGCCCGACTGGAAAAGCATACTGATTTTTTTTCGCAACCTGTATAAATCACGGCGAGAAAGTGTCGGAATGTCCTCATCTGCAAACAATATCTGCCCACGCTGTGGTTTTAACTGACCACCAATCAAGCGCAATAGCGTGGTTTTACCTATGCCACTAGGCCCCATGATCGCCGTCACTTTGCCTTTTGGAATGGTCAAACTAATATCGTCATAGATACAACGTTCGCCACGATAAAAGCTTAAGTTTTTAATCTCTACTAGGTTTTCCATGGTCACTTGTTATCACTGGTTAATCCGCTAATGTTACCGCAGGTGTATTTAGTTCGCATTATAAATTCAACGATAATTCGTTATATATTATCAATTTATGCCTAATGTATTCGAAAAAAGCGAATGGTTGTATTAACTTTAAACAAATCCGTTTAGATTTTTATGGCGTGCGACAAATTTACCGAGGTTGAGAGTGCGAAATCAGTGATTAGTTCAAAGATAAGCGAAAATGACTGTTTAATAGCCGTGGATACAGACAACATGTTAGCTGGCTTAGGGGCTGTTGATTTTTTCGCTAGGGCGTATTTGAACTGTGCGGCATTGCCTGATTAAAACAACAAAAAAGGCGCTAATAGCGCCTTTTTATTTGTTCATTAACAACTTGACTTAGAAGTTGTATTTTGCGGTAAAGATAGTTGCATCGTGATACGCTGCTGTACCTAACTTGTGATCCGCATAACGGTATTGCACACCAAGCGTTAGCTTCTGGTTCGCGTGCCACCACAATGACACAGCACCGTTGTGACCAACTGAGTTCAAGGTATGCTCGGTACCATTGCTACGGAATTGATCTTTGCGACCAAATTCAGTTTCGTGCCACTGGGTGATTGCAAATTTTTGCTCACCTAACATGAAATCGTAACCTAATACATAACCTGCCATGAAGCCGTTGAAACCTGAGCCTGCAAATGTTTGGTTCTCAATATGAGCACCAAAAAACGGCTTAACCCAAAGACCAAAGTCAGTGAATAAATCGTAGCTAACACCTAACACCACGTTTTGATCGTAAAAACCATTTGATGCTTCGGTAAACGAGTAAACGTGACCGTAGTAGTTCCAGTTAGACTTACCAATATTAGCTGCAATTGAGCCTTTCGCTGCGATACGGAAACCGTCGGTTGCACCGCCATCTTCAGAGAATTGACCTTTATTGCTAACATTTTGTGGGTTTTCTAGGTCGATAAAACCGTATACATCACCCCAATCAAAGCCAGCACCACCTTCAAGTTCTAAGAAAAAGAAGTCTTCTTTTGCGCCACCGAAACCACCGATATCTGGATTGGTTAGATCTTCGGTTTTATTTGTCCAGTCGAGGTAGTTAACTGAAATATCCGCAAAACCATAGTACTGTTCAGCTAACGCTGGTGTTACTGCCATGGTTGCCGCTAATGCAATAGCCAATTTACGCATTTTACTTTCTCACTATTACTAAATAGTAGGCAGGTCATTGGGATAATCACCTACCGCTTCAAATTCGATGCGCATTGTAATGATTATTTAATGTACAGCTATCTTTTTAGTGTGATTAAGTGTTAACGAAAGACGCTTAGCGTTCACTAAAATTTAATAAAAATCCAACTAACAGATACTTAATCGCATTTTACAGTTACATATCGCTACAATTTAAGTGGGGAAGTTAAGTTTGTGTTGCGAAATTTGAGCTGGTTTGTTAGGAAACGTTGATCTTTTGATATGGATTTTGTTCGAATTAGAGATAGGGAATATAGCCGCGCCACCTGCAAAAATTAGCAGATAGCGCGAGTGTTAACGCTAAAAATTATACTTGAGGGTGTAGATCAGCGCATCGTGGTAAGCCGCTGTGCCGAGTTTGTGATCTGCATAGCGGTATTGAAAGCCTGTGGTAAACTTCGGCGATAGGTGCCACCAAAGCGCTACCGCACCGTTGTACCCGGTTTCGTTTAGCCGATAATCGGTGCCGTTAGAACGAAATTGGTCTCGACGGGCAAATTCAGTTTCATGCCACTGAGTTATGGCAAACTTTTGCTCGCCTATTGTAAAGTCATAACCCAATACCCAACCGAACATGTAGCCATTGGCCCCCGAACCAGTAAAGGTTTGATTTTCAATGTGCAAGCCGATAAAAGGTTTCATCCAAAAACCCCAATCGGTGTACACATCGTAACTGACACCCAACACAAAGTTTTGATCAAAAAAGCCATTTGATGCTTCAGAAAAACTGTAAAAGTGAGAGTAATAATTCCAGTTACTTTGGCCGATATTGACCGCAATACTGCCTTTCATCGCATAGCGAAAGCCATCGGTTGCACCGGCGTCTTCAGAGAATTGCCCGTAGTTGCGACTGTTGTTGGGATTTTCAACGTCAAAAAAACCATAGAGATCACCCCAATCAAAGCCGGCACCACCTTCGACTTCAATGTAGAAAAAATCTTCTTTGGGACCACCAAACCCGCCAATATCAGGATCGGTTCGGTCTTCCGCCTTTTCAGTCCAGTCTAAAAAGTTAATCGAGAAATCAGCAAAACCATACAGCTGTTCAGCGTTAACTGCGGGGGTAGCCAGTGATAGTGACAAAGCTAAGGTAATCAACGGGTGTTTCATAATAGATCCTCTGATCGCCATCAGTACATACGCTGCGACGTATGTACTGATGGTAAAAATGGTATCAGCTTGCTTAAAAGCTTATTGCTATTTCTAGTTTTTGCCAGATTTATTTAAATTGAGGTGGTCGCGTCGTCCCACGCTTGCCAGAAAAGTCCACTGTTTTACAAAAAATACAGTTATTTATGCTTTATCTCTTTTAATTTGGCTCATTAACAGCGAAAATTTAAGGATTAGTTTTTTGGAGTAATAGATGTTAATCGAAGTAATCATTCTAATAATTTCTCTATTCGCGTTAATTTACAGCGCAGATAAGTTTGTTTATGGCGCAGCGGCAATAGCCCGCAACTTTGGTATTGCGCCGATGATCATTGGTTTGACCATTGTCGCGATGGGCTCTTCGGCACCGGAAATGATGGTCGCGGCGACGGCGGCCTTACAAGGTAGCCCCGATACCGCTATTGGCAACGCGCTTGGCTCAAATATTACCAACATCGCGTTAGTACTCGGCTTAACCGCATTGTGTAAGCCTTTAATCGTCTCTTCAATGACGCTAAAACGCGAACTCCCTATTTTACTTTCGGTTACCTTTATCGCCAGCGTAATGCTCTATAACTTGCACTTCTCTTGGTTCGAAGGCATGGTGTTGATGGCGGGTTTTATTGTCTTTATTGCAAGCTTGTTGATGGTGAGTATAAAACAAGCCGGACAAAACCTCGCCGTAGACCCGATGATTGCGGAAGCAGAACAAGACATCCCCGATAACGTCAACACAGGTGTCGCTATAGCGTGGTTGATTTTTGGTCTTGTTTTATTGCCACTAAGCGCTAACTACCTCGTTGACTCCGCGACCGTCATTGCCAAAGCACTCGGTATGAGTGATTTGGTTATTGGCCTAACCATCATTGCCATAGGTACCAGTTTACCCGAGTTAGCGGCAAGTATTATGAGTATTATTAAAAAAGAAGATGATCTGGCATTAGGTAATATTATCGGCTCAAATATCTTTAATATTCTCGCTGTGTTAAGTTTACCAGGTATCATCGCGCCGGGTAGCGTCGACAGTGATGTTGCCAGCCGAGACGTTCCATATATGATGGCATTAACCATTTTGTTGCTGTTATTGTGCTTTAGTCGCCAGGGACAATTTCGCATTACGCGCGTAAAAGGTGGTGTATTGTTGACGACCTTTATTGTCTATCAGTATTTAATTTTTAGTTGATTTGAGAATGAGTATGCCTACGGCCAACCAGTTTATTGAAATCGCATCCGAGGTTATTGCTATTGAGCGCGAAGCAATTAGCAACTTAACACGCTACGTCGACGAGCATTTTGCTCGAGCGTGCCAGCTCATGTACGAGTGCACAGGACGGGTGATCGTGATCGGCATGGGCAAGTCTGGACACGTTGGAGGCAAAATCGCGGCAACGTTGGCGAGCACCGGTACACCGGCATTTTTTGTCCATCCGGGTGAAGCCAGTCACGGCGACTTGGGCATGGTCACGAGCGCAGATGTGGTACTGGCCATATCTAATTCTGGGGAAACCTCGGAACTGCTAGCCATCATTCCTATTATTAAGCGCATCGGTGCACACCTCATTGGTATGTCGGGTAACACGCAGTCTACACTAGCCACATTGAGCGATGTACATATCTGCATTAAAGTGCCTCGCGAAGCGTGCCCTTTGGGCTTAGCACCAACGTCAAGTACTACGGCAACTTTAGTTATGGGCGATGCACTAGCCGTTGCCCTACTCAACGCCCGAGGCTTTACCGCTGATGATTTTGCCCTATCTCATCCGGGAGGAAGCCTAGGTAGGCGATTGCTATTGCGTCTAGACGATGTCATGCACAGCGGTGATTTACTGCCTAAAATTAACTACCAGTGTAAAATTAAAGATGCCTTGGTTGAAATGACGCAAAAGGGCTTGGGAATGACGACAGTGGTCGATGACCACGGCACGCTCGTCGGCTTGTTTACCGACGGGGACTTGCGTCGAATTCTCGACGCACAACTCGACTTTCATCAAGTGTCCATCCACGAGGTGATGACCAAGCACCCTGTCGTCGCCAAGCAAGGAATGCTGGCAGCTGAAGGACTAAAATTGATGGAAGACAATAGCATTAATGGCTTGGTCGTGGTGAACGATCAACAACAACCGATCGGTGCCATGAACATGCATGATCTATTAAAAGCTGGAGTATTGTAGTGAGTACGGTTAATGCATTATTCAACACCCTATACGGCAATGTTGATGAGCGAGTTTTAACGGCAGCAAAGAAGGTAAAACTATTAGTCTGTGACATCGATGGTGTTTTTTCAGATGGCCGTATTTATCTAGGCAATGACTCCGAAGAGTTAAAGGCATTTAACACCAAAGACGGTTTTGGAATTAAGGCCTTGTCTCAAAACGGGGTTGCTGTTGCAGTGATCACCGGTCGTCAGTCAAATATTGTCAACAATCGGATGCGCGCGCTAAATGTGCAGTTTATTGTGCAAGGACAAGAAGACAAGATGCCCGCGTTAGTTGATATTGCTCAGCAGCTCGACCTTGATATCGATGAGGTCGCCTATATTGGTGACGATGTGCCCGACCTGCCCTGCATTGAAGCGGTAGGCCTTGGCGTTGCAGTGAATGACGCACACCCTCTAGTGGTGCGAAGCGCTGACTATGTCACCTTTTTAAAAGGTGGACACGGCGCAGTTAGAGAGCTGTGTGATCTGATCATGCAAGCACAAGGAACTCTGCACCTTGCCAAAGGAGCGAGCGTATGACCCGCTCGCATTATATTTCGATTATCTTATTTGTTATTGCCATCGCCATTTATGGCTATTTGCAGTATCAGCAGTCTCTCAAACTCGATAGACAACCTTTAATCGAAATTAATGAACCGGCATTTGTCGCCAAAGCACTTACCGCCAAAAAATTTGATAAAGATGGACAGTTAATCCATACCATTTATGCCGAACAAATGACCCATTTTGACCAAACAGCTGAGACTCAGTTTGTCGCCCCAGCCTATACGATTTACCCAACTGATGGCTCAACATCGTGGCGTTTAAGCGCCGATTCTGGCTTAATTGGCCGCGACAATATATTAATGCTTGAAAATCAAGTAAGATTATCCAATGATGATCAATTGGCCTATATCTCTGAAGTTCAGGCGACATCCTTACTGTTGGATTTAAACACCAAAATTATTACCTCAGAGCAAGACATTAAGATACTGGGTAAAGACTTTACTATGTACGGCTCTGGTTTAGAAATTAATGCTACTACCACTGAAATGACGTTGAGTGACCATGTACAGACAATCTTTAAAAAACGCGATCAATAAGTTAGTAATCGCTCTACCATTGTGTTTCGTCAGTCATTTATCGATTGCCCAACAAGCTGATTTTGAGCAAGACATCAAAATTGTCGCGAAAAAACAGGCCACCGATTTAAAGAAGCGCATCGCTAGCTACAGCGGCAATGTCAAAATCACCCAAGGCTCTCTGACTATATCGGCCGACTTAGTGCAAGTAATTGACGCCAAAGAAGCAGAAAATAAAAAATATCTGGCGCAGGGAAAGCCGGCAACGTTTTCACAACAGTTAGACAATGGCGATACCATTAAACTGCAAGCCAATGAAATCACCTACTCGCCATATACCAGCACACTAGTGATACGCGGCAATGCCAAGGTCAGCCAGCAAGACAGTATGGTGCAAGGTGACGTTATTACCTACAACCTAGAAACAGAGCAGTTAACCGCAGACGGAGATGGCACGGGTATTGTTACCACCATTATTGCTCCCGATAAAAAATCAAAAAAAACAACCGAACCTGAAAGTGAAAAAGAACAGTAAGATGACCGCTACTCTCGATGCAAAGCACTTAGCCAAAGCCTACAAAGGGCGCAAAGTCGTAAAAGATGTCAGTTTGTCCGTTAACGCTGGTCAAGTAGTCGGCCTGCTCGGTCCAAATGGCGCCGGAAAGACGACGTCGTTTTACATGATTGTTGGACTGGTTGCCAGCGACGAGGGTACAGTGACCTTAGATGACGTAGATCTGACCCTGTTACCGATGCACGAACGCGCGCGACACGGTATTGGCTACTTGCCGCAAGAGGCATCTATCTTTCGCAAGTTATCGGTACGCGATAACATTATGGCAATATTGCAAACCCGTAAAGAACTCAGCGCGAGTCAGCGCCAAGACAAGCTCGAATCGCTAGTCGAAGAATTCAATATTGGCCATATTATCGACAATACCGGGCAAAGCCTGTCGGGGGGAGAGCGTCGACGCGTTGAAATAGCCAGAGCGTTAGCGGCTGATCCCAAATTTATCTTACTCGATGAGCCCTTTGCCGGCGTCGACCCGATTTCAGTCAGCGATATAAAAAAAATAATTTTACACTTAAAAGAACGCGGTATTGGTGTGCTTATCACCGACCACAACGTGCGTGAGACACTCGATGTGTGTGAACATGCGTATATTGTGAGTCACGGTGAACTAATCGCGCAAGGTAGTGCCGATCAGGTATTATCTAATCAGCATGTGAGAGATGTCTACCTAGGTGATAAATTCACGCTATAGTTATAGTAACAAGGTGACCAAACACTGTATCAGCAGGGTTAGTTTTCTCCGCCAAAATTGGCATATGTAATTCGTTTTATGGAAAGCAATTAACTCATGAGACCAAGTCTTCAGCTGCGCATAGGCCAGCATTTAACGATGACGCCACAGTTGCAACAAGCGATCAAATTGTTGCAGCTATCTACCTTGGATCTGCAACAAGAAATTCAAGAAGCTCTCGACTCTAATCCGTTGCTTGAGGTTGATGATAGTCAATCGACGGATGATATGGCGGATCTCGATATGAACGATGTGCAACAATCGTCGAGCAATAGTGATAACGCCGATCAAATTACCACCAGTGAAGCTCTTACCAACAGTGAAATCCCTCAGGATTTGTCGGTTGATTCGACTTGGGAAGAAAGCTTCAGCGCCGGTACGTCAATGACCGGCATTGCCCCGCCAAACGACGACGATTCGCTATATCAAGGTGAAACCAGTGAAACAATTCGCGATCATTTGACTTGGCAAATGGAGCTCACTCCGTTTTCTGATACCGACCGCAGTATCGCGATGACGATCATTGACGCGATAGACGATGCCGGCTACCTGACTATCAGTACTGCTGAAATACTCGAAAGTATCGCCGATGAACGCATCGAATTGGACGAAGTTGAAGCGGTGCTCAAGCGAATTCACATGTTTGATCCCATCGGCTCCGGTGCGTGTTCTGTACAACATTGTTTATTAATCCAATTAAATCAATTTGACAGCAATACACCGTATTTAGCGCAAGCCAAACAAGTGATCAGTAAACACATTGATTTGCTCGCCAACCGCGACTTTCGCAGTATCATGCGCAAAACGCGGTTAAAAGAAGACGAGTTACGCGAGGTAATGCGCTTAATACAAAGTTTAAACCCTCGTCCTGGCGATGCCATTGCCCAAGGCGAGGAGCAATATATTATTCCTGATGTCAGTGTGGTGAAGAAAAACGGACGTTGGGTGGTTGAACTAAACCCCGATACTGCACCAAAGCTCAATATAAATGGTCAGTATGCTGCTATGGCGAAAAACAGTTCAGCCCAAGACAGCCAGTTTATTCGCTCGCACTTACAAGAGGCTAAATGGTTCATCAAATCACTGGAAAGCCGCAACGATACCCTGTTGAAGGTATCTAACTGTATTGTTCAACAACAGCAAGGTTTTTTTGAACACGGACCTGAAGCCATGCGCCCTATGGTGCTAAATGACGTTGCCGAAGCGGTTGAGATGCACGAGTCGACAATTTCTCGGGTTACCACACAAAAGTACATGCATACTCCAAGGGGAATCTTTGAATTAAAGTATTTCTTTTCTAGTCATGTCAGTACTGAAAACGGGGGAGAGTGCTCATCGACGGCGATACGCGCCCTAATTGAAAAGCTGGTCAACGCTGAAAACCCACAGAAGCCTTTAAGTGACAGTAAAATTACTGCATTATTGGCGGAACAAGGTATTAACGTTGCGCGCCGGACAATAGCTAAGTATCGAGAATCTTTGGGTATCCCACCATCTAACCAAAGAAAAAGCTTACTGTAAGCACAACGATAAGGAAACAGCTTATGCAAATCAATATCTCTGGTCATCATGTTGAAGTTACCGACTCTATGCGCGGTTATGTTGAACAAAAATTTGAGAAACTTGAACGTCACTTCGACCATATAAACAACGTTTATGTCGTATTGAAAGTTGAAAAGCTGCAACAAATCGCAGAGGCAACGCTACACGTGAACCAAGGTGAAATATTTGGTTCTGCCGAAAATGAGGACATGTATGCATCGATAGATGCACTTGTCGATAAACTTGACCGTCAAGTGTTAAAACACAAGGCGAAATTATCCAGTCATTAAATTTTATGAATCTTGCCAACTTGTTATCACCGGACTGCACAGTGTGTGCAGCTCCGGGCAATAGTAAAAAAAACATTCTAGAACAAATTAGTGTGCTTGCGGCCAACAAAATCAGTTCGGCGACAGCAAAAGAATTACTCAATAACCTGATCAACAGGGAAAAGTTGAGTAGTACAGGGATTGGTAATGGCATCGCCATACCGCACAGTAAAATCAATAATAACGAGCAACCCATCGCCGTACTTATCACCACAGATACACCTATAGGCTTTGATGCAATCGATAATAAACCGGTGGATATCTTCTTTGCTCTGTTCGTTCCTGAAGACCGCTGTCAGCAACACTTAGAGACACTAGCGAGTATCGCGCAATATTTTGCCGATAAACAAAACAGTAAAAAAGTCAGACGCTGTACCTCAGCCAATGAACTTTACAACACGGTCGCCAACGGCTAACAGGGAATCGCTATGAAATTAATGATCGTCAGTGGCCGCTCCGGCTCGGGAAAAACTGTCGCTCTGCGCGTACTGGAAGACTTGGGCTACTACTGTGTAGACAATATTCCCGTCAATCTATTACCCGCTCTCACACACACGGTGATTAATGATTACCAGCATGTTGCCGTCTCGTTAGATGTACGCAACCTGCCAACCAACCCTGACGATGCCAGTGAGATTATCGATTATTTACCAAATAGCGTCGACTTGTCGGTGCTATTTCTCGATGCTGATGATAAAGAGTTAGTACGCCGCTACAGTGAAACCCGGCGATTACATCCCTTGATCCGCAAAAACATGGCTTTAGATCAAGCTATCGCATTGGAAAAGAAACTTCTCGATCCAGTCGCCAGTCGCGCTAACATGTATATCAATACCACCAGTTTAACGCCGCATCAGTTGGCGGATTTAGTGCGCGAGCGAGTAATGGGGTCAAAGACTGGTTCATTGGTGTTAGTGTTTGAATCATTTGGTTTCAAACACGGTGTTCCCACCGATGCCGATTATGTATTTGATGCGCGCTTCTTACCAAACCCTTTTTGGGAGCAAGGCTTAAAGGCATTTACCGGTCTCGATCAACCGGTGCAAGATTTCCTCGCAGCACAACCCATAGTCACCAAGTTTATTTGGCAAATAAACTCATTTATGATGACTTGGTTGCCTCACCTTGAACGCAATAATCGCACCTATTTAACGGTGGCCATTGGTTGCACTGGAGGACAGCATCGAAGTGTTTATATTGCTGAAACTCTGGCCAAGCAATTTAAAAAAGAAGAAAAAGATGTGCAAGTACGTCATCGAGAGTTAATTAAATAAGCGATCTAAATATCATGGCAAAAACCAAGTCTGCAACCTCAACCCATGCCTCGCGTATGGTGACCATTGAAAATAAACTCGGCCTACACGCGCGCGCAGCAACTAAGCTAGCTAAATTGAGCCAGCAATTTAACTCGTCAATTCGCATTGTGTTAGATGGTAAAACGGCCGACGCTGGCTCGATCATGGGCTTGATGTTATTAACCGGTAGTCAAGGGAAGACGGTTGCAGTTGAGTGCCAAGGCGATGATGCTGAACAAGCTCTTGATGCGGTGTGCCAGTTATTTGGCGACAAATTTGACGAAGCAGAATAGTAGCTGATTATTTTACAAATTTACGATACACTTCAATACGATAACTCCAAGTTATAAGCTTCAACCACAAATAAAACAAGTGACGACTTGCGAGGCTGAACATAACCATCAAGACTTAATAACAACAACACCCTTGCGCATGAGGTGAACCGTGGCAGAGTTGTCAGAACAAGAAACAAGCCAACAGCGATTACTAGAAATTAATACCGCTATCGATAGTGGTATGTTTGTCTACGTGCGTAAAATGCTGCAAAACATGTCCGATTACGACATCGCTTTGCTACTCGAGTCGTCTCCGGCCAAAAGTCGTAACGTATTATGGCAACTTGTTGATCCCGACCTACACGGCGATATTTTAGAAGAGCTTTCAGAAGAGGTGCGCAAAGGCATTCTGCGCAAAATGCAACCGGAAAAAGTTGCGGCCGCGACAGAAGGCATGGATATAGACGACCTCGCCGAAGTCCTGCGCGGATTGCCTGATTCAGCGTATCAAGAAGTGCTCAACTCGATGGATACGCAAGACCGTATGCGAGTAGAGCAGGCTCTCGCTTACGAGCCAGAAACGGCCGGTGGTATCATGAATACGGATACCATTACCCTGCGTCCTGATGTAACAGTTGATGTCGTACTGCGCTATTTGCGTCTCAAGGGCAAACTGCCTGAATCGACAGACTCCTTTTATGTGGTAAACCGTGAAGATATCCTCATCGGCAGTGTTTCTTTGGCTGACTTAGTCACAGCCCAACCAGAGCAAGCGATAGGGGAAATTACCGACACCCATACGGTGCCAGTAAACGTCGCGATGGAAGATACCGAAGTGGCCATTATGTTTGAACGCCACGACTGGTTTTCCGCTCCTGTTGTTGATGACGACAACCGCCTGCTCGGTCGTATTACCGTGGATGATGTGGTTGATATTATTCGCGAAGACGCAGAGCACTCAATGATGAGTATGGCCGGTCTCGATGACGAAGCCGATACATTTGCACCAGTTATTAAAAGTACTCGACAACGCTCCATTTGGTTAGGGGTCAATTTAATCACCGCCTTATTAGCCGTTGCGGTGTCGAGTATGTTTGAACCTATTTTAGCGGAAATGGCCATCTTAGCGGTGTTAAATACGTTAGTCCCCAGTATGGGTGGCGTCGCTGGTAGTCAAACGCTAACCTTGGTTATTCGCGGTTTGGCGTTGGGTCACATAGGCGAAAACAACGCGCGCACGATATTAACCAAGGAATTAGCCGTGGGCTTTTTAAACGGGCTTATTTGGTCACTGTTGATTGCGTCGATTGTTACTCTGTGGAAGCAAGACTTGTTACTAGGTGGTATTATTGCGTTTGCCATGCTCGCTAATTTAACGGTTGCCGGCTTGGCCGGTGTGATCACGCCGTTAGCATTGAAAAAAATGAATATAGACCCAGCCTTGGCTGGTGGGGTGATCCTCACCACGGTAACCGATGTCGTTGGTATCTTTGCCTTTTTAGGTACGGCTACCCTGCTCCTAAGCTCAACTGCTTAAAGCATTCACGGCTGTCGACAAAGGTATTACCGCTCGGTTTAGCACTGATAGACGAGTCAAATTCTAGTAACGCCAGTGATAGCGGTTAGTGATAAGATGAATTAGCCGTAGCTAAGCAAGTACCAATCGCTTGCTTAGCCACACAACACCGGTTACTGACCTGACACCTGCATTTGTTCAATCAATAAACTACCGGTTTTTATACTACCGCGCAGATCATAGTCGTTACCGCTTAATACTAGAGACTTAAACATGTCTTTTAAATTGGCCGCAATGGTGATTTCAGAGACCGGATAAGCAATTTGCCCATTTTCTACCCAAAAGCCAGCGGCGCCTCTGGAGTAATCACCCGTAACAACGTTAACGCCCTGTCCCATCAGCTCGGTGACTAATAAACCGGTCCCCATCGCTTCAAGCATTGCCGTTAAATCACCGCCGTTTGCCGACACTTGCCAATTGTGAATACCGCCGGCGTTACCAGTGGTTTGCAAGCCGAGTTTACGCGCTGAGTAACTGGTCAGCAAATACGATTGCAAACAGCCGTTTTTGATGATTTCGCGTTGTATAGGCTTTACCCCTTCCGCATCAAATGCCGAACTGGCTAAGCCTCGCTTGATAAACGGTCGCTCTTCAATCGTTAGGTGATCACTAAATATCCGCTCACCAATACTGTCAACTAAGAACGATGAATTGCGATATAAATTGCCACCGCTGATCGCCGAGATAAGGTGACCAAAAATGCTGTTAGCAACATCGGCGCGAAATAGCACAGGACACTTTTGGGTAGCGATTTTACGCGGGTTCAAACGCTCTAGTGCGGCATCGGCCGCTTGCTCGCCAAGTGACTTGGCCGGCGTCAACTGAGCAAACTCACGACTCACCGTATAATTATAATCGCGTTGCATATCCTCACCACTGGCGGCAATCATCATGCAAGTTAAGCTGTGACGCGTACTTGGATAAGCAACTAACTGCCCATGGCTGTTGCCATAAACTTTAAAACCCTCGTAGCTAGCAAAGTTAGCACCGTCTGAATTAACAATGCGCGCATCCCGTTGCAAAGCCGTTAATTCGGCTTCTCGAGCAATATCAATGGCCTGATCAGCACTGATCTGCTGCGGGTGATATAAGTCGAGGTCTTCAGGCTCAAACTCAAGAAGCTCTTTATCTGCAAGTCCAGCAAACGGATCAACGGAGGTATAGTTGGCAATATTGACAGCTGCATTAACCGATTGTTGTAATGCTTTTTCCGATAAGTCCGCGGTTGACGCAGAGCCCTTGCGACCGTCTTTATACAGTGAAATACCCAATGCACCATCATTGTTAAACTCGACGGTTTCTACCTCACCCATACGCGTCGAAACACTCAGCCCTTGCATCTTTGAGATTGAGACTTCTGCGCTCTGCGCACCCAGGCTCTTCGCCATCTCTAACACTTTGCTGACACTTTGTTTAACGTGTTCCATCGATTGTTCAATTGATTGCTTGTTTTCCATGATTTGCGAGATAAAGAGGTTAACGTACAGCAAGGATATCACAGCCTGCCATTTTCCCAACGCACATTGACCAATAATTTCATTGATTTTTGCTGATCAGGGCATTATTGATAACGAAAAACAGTTATAATAAGACAAACTGACTTTATCTATCTGTATCAATTATGGCTCGAGAAATTGGCGAATACGACGAAGAAAATGACATTCTCTACGTAAGCAAAACTGAATTAAAGCAAGACATGAAGGACCTACAAAAATTAGCGGAAGCGATCTGTCACATGGGTCCCAAACAGCGCGCTAAACTGGCGTTAAACAGCGAAATTGAGCAGGCCCTGGTTATCGCTGATAAGATCAAAGGCAAACACGATGCTTTTCATCGCAACGTACAGTTCATTGCCAAGCAATTACACAGCCTTGATGTCGAGGCGATTCGCTTAAAAATTGACATCATGGAGAATAAACACGGTATTGCTGACGCGCACAACCGCTTCTACGAAGAGTTACGCGAGCAGATACTAAGCGCTGATAACCAAACTATTGAGACATTAATTAACGACAACAGTAGCTTAGAACGCCAGCGCTTGCGCCAACTGATCCGTCAGGCCAACAAAGAGGTCAAACAAAGCAAACCTGGCAAGAGTTATAAAGAGCTGTTTAAGTATTTAAAACAACACGTAGCCTATACGCCGAGCGCTTAAGCGCAGCTCACTTTTGGCGTTGACAAGCCCGTGTAACCACGCCACACAAAAAGAACCGTAAAAAAAAAGCGCCTCTGACTAAGTCAGTGGCGCTTTTTTTTGCTCGATACAGGGTATTACTGTGTACCGCCTATGGTCATTTCGTCAATTTTTAACGTCGGTTGACCAACACCTACTGGCACTGATTGACCGTCTTTACCACACACGCCTACCCCACTATCAAGCGATAGATCGTTGCCCACCATGCTGACTTTTTGCATCGCTTCAGGGCCACTGCCAATTAACGTCGCCCCTTTGACTGGCGAAGTGATTTGGCCATTTTCTATTAAATACGCTTCGGCGGTCGAAAACACAAACTTGCCCGAGGTAATATCCACTTGTCCGCCAGCGAAATTTGGTGCATAAATGCCTTTTTTCACCGACTTAATGATGTCATCAGGCTGGTGTTCACCTGCGAGCATATAGGTATTGGTCATACGCGGCATCGGTAAATGAGCGTAGGACTCCCGGCGACCATTACCGGTAGGCGCTACCCCCATCAGGTGCGCATTGTGTTTATCTTGCATGTAACCACGCAATATGCCCTTCTCGATAAGTAAGTTATATTGACCCGGTGTGCCTTCGTCATCTATCGACACCGAACCTCGACGACCCGTTAGCGTGCCGTCATCGACAATGGTACAGTGCTCAGAAGCCACCTTTTGGCCAATTTTGCCAGAAAACGCCGACGAACCTTTGCGGTTAAAGTCACCTTCTAAGCCGTGACCTACCGCCTCGTGTAATAACACCCCTGGCCAGCCAGCGCCCAGTACAACCGGCAACATGCCCGCAGGAGCGTCAATCGCGTTGAGATTCACCAGAGCTTGGCGTACCGCCTCCTCTGCGTAGACTTTATAGCGGGCTTTACCTTGCTCTAATTCAAAGAAATAACTGTAGTCAGTACGTGCACCACCGCCAGAATTACCGCGTTCACGACGACCATTGGCTTCGACTAAAACAGAGCAATTCAAGCGAACCAGTGGGCGAATATCGGTAGCAAAGGTACCGTCACTTGCCGCAATTAACACCCGTTCGTATACACCGGAGAGACTCACTATAACTTGTTTGACTCGCGTATCTTGTGCTCTGGCATGAGCCTCAACTTCGTGTAACAAGCTAATTTTTTGCTCTTGTGGCAAGCTGTAAAGCGGGTCTATCGCTTGATAAAGCGCTGTCGGGTTAGTTGATGAGAAAACCTGTACTGTTTGCGACTTTTGTTCGCCAACAATACTTCTGGCTGCAACTGAAGCTTGGCTTAAGGCGTCAAGGTTAATATCGTCAGAATAAGCAAAACCGGTTTTCTCTCCGGCAATGGCACGGACGCCAACACCGCGCTCTATATTATGCGAACCTTCCTTAACGATACCGTCTTCAAGCATCCAGTGCTCATTGCTGGACGCTTGAAAATACAAGTCGGCGAAATCGATATTGCGCTCAAACATATGATTGAGACAGCGTTGCAGTTCTTCGTGCCCTAAATCACTGGCATCGAGTAGTTCTAGTTCTACAGAATTCATTTCAGATCCATTTAATCAGGCTCATTTGTGCGTAATGAGCAGTTAAAGCGATTGTGCTTAGCAACCGGTATATTGTTGCGTACTTTAGCGAGTAATGACATATCCAGTTTGGTTGATATACTGCCAACTTGCTCAGCTAAGCAACAGCTAATTTCTCCCCACGGGTCAATAATCATCGAGTGACCATGGGTTTGACGGCCATTTTGGTGTTCGCCAACTTGACCTGCAGCGACAATATAACACTGTGTCTCTATTGCTCTGGCCTGCAGTAATGGCTGCCAATGTGCTTGTCCTGTTAGCTGAGTAAAAGCAGCGGGAACACTGATTACATTCGCCCCTTGCTGCGCCAATTGTTGGTATAAAGCGGGAAAGCGCAAATCGTAACAAATACTCAATCCGAGCTGTATTTGTTGGAGCGTTTGAACAACCGTTTTGTCGCCCGCTTGAGTGTATCTTGATTCTCGATAGTGCTTTGAATTATCGGCAACATCAACATCGAACAAATGCAACTTTTGATAATCGGCGATGCGTTGACCACGGTTGTCAAAGAGTAAACTCGAGGCCTGAAACTTATTATCACTTAACCGTGTAGGCACACTACCCGCGAGCAGGTACACCCGATATTGCTTTGCTAATCGAGCTAACTCGCGTTCCATGTCGCTAATCACAGAAGAGTTTGCCAAGGCCAGTTGTTGGCTGTCATTGCCACCAAAGTACAAACAACACTCAGGTAACACCACAAGGTGTTCATCATCCACGGTTAACATCTCAAGCTGTGCTTCAATAAAAGCGAAGTTAGCGCTGACGTCGGTAACCGAGTGCATTTGTATTGCGGTTAAGGTGGGCATGTCATCGTTACCTTATACTCTGTACTAAGCACCTACAATTGGCTCAGCTGGCTGTGGGTTGCTGCGTTCAACATTGGCATTGTCAGGTGCCTGAGGCTCACTGCCTTCTGGGTTATCCGGCCTTGATTTACCGACATTGACGTTGCGAGTTTTTCGATTGACTTCTTTTAAACTCGGCTCGTCTACCGTGCCGGTTAATTCAAAATTAATCGCCGCGACCACCTCTGCCTGCTCTATCGCCTCGTTAATTACGATCGCAGCGGCACCGGCAATGGGGTTCACTAACCAAGCGAGTATTGGCAAGCTTGACGTCACCTTCGGCGCAAACAGCATTTTGTAATCGAGCTGGTTATTGACCAAATTGGTATTGCCCTTGATGGTCAAGTTACCCGCCGCACCATCCATCTTTAAGTTGTCAGTATAAATAACCCCTTCTGCGATGGCAAAATCACCTTTGAAATCACTGTAAAACATTCCCTTAGAAAATATATCTCGAAAGTCTAAGGTCAGTTTGCGCAGCAGTGACTGCAAACTAAAAATACTAAATAATCGAGCCCCTTGATCGCTTACTTTAGCTAAATAACCATCGTCTAAGCGACCTTTTGCCGAACCGTATAAACTATCAACATTAAACTGATGTGGACCACCCTGCCAACGCAGTTCATAATTGGCTCTTAAACCGCTGTCTTTAATCCCCGACTCGATATCAAACCGAGCCAGCTCTTTTTCTATTTCATTGGTTTGCACGGTACCGGATACTTGCGTTGCGTCTCTCGTTGCGGTCTTGATCCAACTTCCACTGAGTTGTAACTTTAAGTTTTTGCGCTCAGCGTTAAAGCGCGACAGTGAAATCATGGTGTCGTTGTTCTTCTCTAATGCCAAATCCACTTCGCCAAAATCAAACTGTTTAAAGCGGCAGCTATCGCATTTAAAGCGTAAACTTGGAATGTCACTTGGCTGCAGCTGAGATTGCTCCGCCACATCCGCGGTTAACTCCCCAACCGAGTTATTTAAGTCAAGCCGAGGAACAGACTTATCGGCTCTATCAGTGTCTTCTGAATCTGCTTCAAAGCGAATAAAGTCAGCATCAATATCAATACCTTGCTCGCTAAATTGATGATAAAACTTAACTCGCCCACGCATTTGCTTACTGTCTAATTGCAGTAACCACCAGTCTTCTTCTGCGAGTAAATTAAAGTCGACGTTATCCACTTGCAGACCGTACAAATTTACCTGACCTATATCACCGCGTATGCGCTCAGGTGCTGGTAACACTGAGTGGCTTTGCTCACTGGAGTTTGCACTTGGCAGCGTCGCCAGCAAGTCAAACACAAACCGTTGCCAGCTGTCGTACTCGATACTGGCTAAGTCAGCGATAACGTGAAAGCCATCCATGGGTAATAACATTTGTTGCTGACCGAGTACCAGCTGTGCTTGTCTAAAAGTAACCTTGTCGTGGTCGAGCACCCCTGAAAAGGACAGGTTATTAGCATACTTTGCTTCAATCGCCGAACTGCGTTTACTGCCTTTTACCTTAACGGTAAGCGCTCGGTCGGTGCCCTTTTGTTTGTGATAAGGCGCTGGTAGCGACAGTGTGGCCTCATTGAGTAGTGAATTAGCGTCAAATTGATAACTGATGTTGTCATCGGTGATAAATAGATTTAAGTTACCTTGCCAAAGAATATCGCCTTGCAAGTATGCTTGTAACGAGGCTGGTATTTGAGCTTTGGTGTCTTGCTCTTGCCACAAGGCATTGATATCAATACCCAACTGGTAGAAATCTGGTCGTCTTTCGCCACTGACATCAAGACTGATAGGCATGTCTCGCCAACGCACGTACACATCCTGGGCATTAATTTGATCATTAATGAACGTTAGCTGACCGTTAACTTGCGTAAAGTGCATAGAAGGCGTTGCCAATTGGAGTTCATTGTCACGAAATTCAATCGTGCCTTTGGCGACTGCGGAACTCATATCAGCAAGCGGTAAGTCAAGGCTAAATTGTCCTTTGACCTCGCCCACAGCACCAAGTGTATTGAGTGTTTCACCGACACTTTTTGCCAACGGACTGGCATTCATCAGTGCTTGAACATTACTCGCTTGAGTGGTCACTGGCGTGCGTACGGTGAGTACCGCATTTTTCGATAAATCGGCGATTGCCACTTTCACATCGTCCATTGCTATACCGGATAATGTGCCTTTGCTTGCGGTGATCAACATCGATTCATTGGTAAAGTTTAAGTGCAGATCTGCATCGTTAATATCCGGCCAGCTCGGAGCAAAAGCATAGTCTGCCTGCTCGACATCGGCCTGTACCGTAAAAATGCCTGAGTTATCGCGAAACGGGAAGTTTTTAACCGGACCGTTAACGAGCACCTGTGCCTGCTTAATCTGCCCCTGTTTTATTGCCCCGGTTAGATAATCAACTAGTTTAGGGCTCATCAAATGAAGCGGTAGGTAATTAGCAACGTTACTCGCATCGGCATTTTCAACCGTTGCATATAAACTCAATAACGCCGGCTCTTGCTGCCCAACTTGATATTGCAGGTCAGCGTTTAACTGCAACTGCTCAGCGCGCATTGTCGCCTTGTCGACCTGAACACTCCACTGCCCTTGCTGCCAGTCAACTCTGACATTGGCGTTAAGCTGATCAAAGGCAATCGGTTGGCGGAAACGGTCGCCAAAGTCTAACGCGCTGTTCGTTGACAGCAGGTCGACCTTTAAGGCGTTGTTGTTCAGCCAAAGTTTTCCTGATAATTGCTCAACCCCTGGAATCGCATCGGTATTGTCGATGCCCAGCGCATGAAAGTCAGTGGTCAGCTTGACCACGCGGTCATTGGCAAACAGGGCGATGTCAGATAGCGTACCGCGCAAGTTGAGTGGCGCCATGGCCTCGGCTTGCTCGCTTAATTGGGTAAGCGAACCAACAATGGGCCAGACCTTTGCCAAATCAATATCGGATAGGCGCAGTGTCGTACCGGCCTGATTAAATAACCCCGTAACACTAACGTCCGTTGGCGCTTGTTGGTCAAATTGAAGCGCCAACGGCGAACTGACCAATTGATAAGCTTGCCCCGCTTGGGTTCGATAGACACTGACGTTGCCCTGGTTCAATGTCAGCTGGTGTTGCTGTTGATGATTACGCCATGACAGCGTATTGTCACCTAAATTCAAGTGCGCTTGGGTTAACTGACCTTGATCGATATACAACCAAGTTTGGAAATTGATCTGACTGCTGAGCGACTGCGCTTGCTCGCCAAGCTGCTCACTAATTAAATAGCTCAAGTCTAAATCGCTACCGGCTAAATATATCTGACCTTGCAATTGTTGCCGCGCATCTCCGCGCAGTTCGATCAATAACTTTGCCGTTTGCTGACCTAAATCGTCGAGCTCAACTGCGCCAACCCCCTGGTGAAGCTCGCCATCATTGTGCCAAGCGAGCTTGCGCAAACGCATGGTTTGTCGTTGCTGACTATTGATGTGAACGATACGCGAATTGACCACGGAAAAACGACTGACTTGGCTAAAGATAATGTCGTACATGGCATCGAGATCGGTGGCACTTTGCTTTGCCTCGTACTGATGCTGAGTTTGATCAAATGTTAAGGTCGCACCTTTTAACGTAAAGTCGTGAAATCGCAAGCTCTGACGTCGTATGGCATGCCAAAAGTCAACGCCTACATCAATTTCATCTACCTCAAGCGACATGGCGTTGGCATTTAATAACACCACCTTGCGCAAAATTAACGTCGGTCCCAAGCGGTGCCAACCGGCCGACAACTCGCCAATACTGATTTGGCCGTCAAAGCGATTGTTGATCGCCTGTTCTAACTCTTGTTTAAACGCTGGCGCGTGGGGCAGTAAAATGCGGGCAGAAGTGATGATAACCGCGAGTAAAACAAGCAGCACCGCTAGGGTTTTGTATAACCTATTTAACCATCGGTTTAAGCCAGCCCAAAATGCATTCACTACATCATCACCACATCAAACTGTTCCTGATTGTACAGATTTTCACTTTGTACCTTAATCTGCTTGCCTATAAACACTTCCAATTCGGCCAAGTGATGCAGTTCGTCATCATTTAGCGCTGTTGATACGCTCGGTGCGGCGTAGACAATGAATTTATCAGCGTCATAGGCTCGATTTACTCGTACAATTTCTCGCAAAATCTCAAAACACACGGTTTCAACGGTTTTCAGTTGTCCGCGCCCATCGCACACAGGGCACTCATCACATAAGATGTGTTCCAATGACTCGCGGGTGCGCTTTCGTGTCATTTCAACTAAACCAAGCTGTGAAAAGCCACTAATGGAGTATTTCACGTTATCTTTTGACATTGCCAACTCAAGGCTGTGCAGCACCCGTTTTTGATGCTCCACATCGGCCATATCGATGAAGTCAATAATAATGATACCGCCGAGGTTGCGCAGTCTAAGTTGTCGCGCGATGGCCTGAGTAGCCTCAATATTGGTATTAAATATGGTTTCTTCGAGATTGCGATGACCGACAAAAGCGCCGGTATTAATGTCGATAGTGGTCATCGCTTCTGTTTGATCGATGATCAAATAGCCGCCAGATTTTAATTCTACTTTGCGTTGTAAAGCTCGCTGAATTTCAGTTTCGACTGAAAACAAATCAAAGATCGGTTTTTCACCGGGGTAATACTCTACGATATGATTGATTTCAGGGACAAATTCGTCGGTAAACTCTAAAATTTGCTGATACGTTAACCGCGAGTCAACACGCACCCGCTCTAACCCGCCACCGACAAAGTCTCGAATAATACGACAGGCCAGCTGCAAATCTTGATATAGCGCTTGATCGGTTTGCTTGCGCTGTTTGCGCTCGCCAATCTTCAACCAAACACGGCGCAAAAACTCTGCGTCGTGGACCAGTTCATCTTCGCCAGCGCCTTCTGCGGCGGTGCGCACGATAAAACCGCCTTGCTCGTCGCAAAACGGCTCAATAATTTGTCGCAGTCGATTTCTTTCGCTGTCATCTTCTATGCGCTGTGAAACACCAGCGTGAGACGAGTTAGGCATCATCACTAAATAGCGCGACGCAATAGTAAGATCTGTGGTCAAACGCGCGCCTTTAGTTCCGAGTGGATCCTTGACCACTTGCACCATCAGGTATTGGCCTTCGTGTACCAAGGTGCGAATGTCTGCGACATCCTGCTCGCCCTGCTCAACCGCGCTAGTGATCAAGCGAGTATGAATATCCGAGGCGTGTAAAAATGCGGCCTTATCGAGGCCGATATCAACAAACGCTGCTTGCATCCCTGGTAGCACTCGAATCACTTTACCTAAATAAATATTGCCAACAATACCGCGTTTGGCGTTGCGCTCGACATGGACTTCTTGCAACGTGCCGTTTTCAATTAAGGCGACACGAGTCTCACTCGGTGTCACATTGATTAATAATTCACCGCTCATTTTTCACCTACTTGCTGTTGTGCTCTGCTAAGCAAGGCGCGAGTTTCACACAGTGGCAAACCCACAACCGCAGAATAACTGCCGTGGATTTGCTCGACAAATTTACCACCAATCCCCTGAATACCGTAGCTTCCCGCCTTATCTCTCGGCTCGCCACTGTGCCAGTAATCGTCTATTTCTTGGTTGTCGATGCAACGAAACTGCACCAATGTGGTGACGCAATCGACGAATTGCTCAGTGCCATTAAATAAACTGATTGCGGTCATCACTTGATGGGTTTGTCCAGATAGCATCGTTAAGGTACGCCGGCAATCCTCCAAATCCACTGGCTTACCCAAAATGTGCTGTTGGTAAACTACGGCTGTGTCGGAGCCCAATGTCCAACAGCTATCATTGGCGCTGAGTAAATTTTGCCAGCCCTGTTGCGCCTTTTGCATTGCTAACCGGCAAACGTAGTCGTGGGCCGACTCATTGTCTAATACTCGCTCGTCTATTTGCGCTTCAACCAACTCAAAGTCTGGCCAGATATAGGCCAGCAATTCCCGTCGACGGGGTGACTGAGAAGCGAGATACAGTTTCATTAATGGACCTTAAAATGACGTCTAATTTTGCGCAGCAATAAAAAGATTACAAACCACAATATTGTCGAGCTAATTACCGGCTTCAGATAACTTATGGAAAAATCGACCTCAAACAAAAAGCGCTGTAACCAAAATACCACTAGGTGATACAACGCAACTAATAGGGCTACTATTAACGACTGCTGCCACAGCGAAAAGTTGCGCACTTTTTGGTAATTGTTTGCACTAATATAGACCACAAGTGCACTGGCAAAGGCGTGAATACCCAAAACCGACCCGAGCAAGACATCGATAACAAAGCCAAAAAACCATCCGTAAAGTACATTAACTCGATTTGGCAGGGCCAGCGACCAATACACTAACACCAATAGCGTCCAGTTAGGGCGGTATGAATCTGCTTCAATAGGCATAGGTAAAATGGTCAGTAGTAACGACACCACTAAGGTGATAACAATAATATAATTATTGCTCTTGGCCTTCATTCGTCTCTCCTAACGGGGCATTAATCGGCAGTGTGTCATTACTCACCTCGCCTTGCTGCTGGTTGGGCCATAGCAACAGTAAGTACCTGAGTTTATTCATCGCCACAAGTGGGCTTACTCGCACTTGGGCAAATTCCTTAGTCGGGTCATCGTAGACGTAATTGACGATGGCAACGGGGTAACCCTCTGGAAAAGTTCCCCCCAATCCTGATGTCACTAATACATCGCCAACTTGAATATCACTGGAGTGGGTAACATGGGTGACATCCATATACTTGACGCTACCCGTACCGCGTGCGATCACCTGTAAGCCGTTGCGCTTTACTCGCAGGGGGATGGCGTGGGTAATATCGGTGATCAGTAAAACCCGAGCATTGTTCAAACCAACGCGATAAACTTGCCCTACCACCCCAGTGTCATTAATTATTGGCTGTCCTTCGTAAACGCCATCGTTTTGGCCCTTGTTAATGACCACTTGATGCGAATATGGATCGCTGTCAACCGACTGAATTTCAGCGACCATTTTTTTTATATCGGCTTTGACGTTGGATGCCAACAGGCGCCGTAAACGGTCGTTTTCTAGTTTGAGAATGTCTAATTCTAACAAGCGCTCACGCAACAACAGTTCGTTCATCTGCAGCTGTTGGTTTTGTTGTTGTAGCTGTTGTCGGGTCACCAAATTATCTGAGGCATAGTCCATAATTTGTCGCGGTGCATTGGCAATGTACTGCAACGGACTGACAAACGACTGTAACACCACGCGAAAGCCGTCAAAACGGCCTAGTTTATGATCCAAAAAGATGCACAGCACCGACAAGATCACCGCGGTGACCATGCGTCGATGACTGGAGTATCCTTCAAGAAAAATTGGCGTCATAAATATCGCAAAGGCAGCTTACGCTGCCTATACCTCAGTGTTGATGCTAAGCGGTTTACTCGTAAGCAAACAGGTCACCGCCGTGCATATCAATCATTTCTAAGGCTTTACCACCACCGCGAGCAACACAGGTAAGCGGATCGTCAGCAACAATAACTGGAATACCGGTTTCCTCAGCGATCAAGCGGTCTAAGTCTTTCAGTAGAGCACCACCGCCGGTGAGTACCATACCGCGCTCAGAAATATCTGACGCTAGTTCTGGCGGACACTGCTCCAATGCAACCATGACCGCACTAACAATACCCGATAACGGCTCTTGTAACGCTTCTAATATTTCATTGCTGTTTAGGGTAAAGCTACGAGGAACCCCTTCTGCTAGGTTGCGGCCACGCACCTCAATTTCCATCAACTCTTCACCGGGATAGGCGCTGCCAATTTCTTGCTTGATGCGCTCTGCAGTGGCTTCACCAATCAAGCTACCAAAGTTACGGCGTACGTAGTTGATAATAGCGTCGTCAAATTTATCACCACCAATGCGCACGGATGATGAGTAAACCAAACCGTTAAGTGAGATAATACCGACTTCTGTTGTACCACCACCGATATCAACCACCATTGAACCTTCGGCTGCTGAAACCGGTAAATCGGCACCAATGGCGGCGGCCATAGGCTCGTCAATTAGATAAACATCACGCGCCCCTGCACCAAGAGCCGATTCTTTTATCGCACGACGCTCAACCTGAGTTGAACCACAAGGTACACACACTAGCACTCGCGGGCTAGGACGTAAGAAATTGTTAGAGTGCACTTGTTTGATAAAGTGCTGAAGCATTTTTTCGGTAACAAAGAAGTTGGCTATCACACCGTCCTTCATCGGGCGGACCGCCTCGATGTTACCCGGTGTACGACCTAGCATCTGTTTTGCTGCGGTACCTACTGCAGCAACACTTTTATTGCCGCCGGCCTTGTCTTGACGAATTGCCACAACGGATGGCTCATCCAGTACAATGCCTTGCTCCTTTACATAAATTAGAGTATTGGCTGTCCCCAAATCAATAGACAGGTCATTTGAGAACATTCCACGTAACACTTTTAACATGTGGACAAAATTCCTTTCGCTTAGTTGCTGGGTTTCACGTCGTATCAAGAGATATCAATGTGTTAGCCAAGCTCAATCGTTTTAAATCTGAAAATAATACGCTTATCATACCCGACTTAGGGCTAAAAGACAGTGGCAACTATGAAAAAACAGCAAAAAATTTCAGCATTGCCGATAAAGCCAATAATACGCTAATTTTGGCCTAGCCATCTAAGTTGCTGAACACAGGTAAAATAAGGGCTGAGTCTCTACCACATCGAGATTCCAATCGCTTGTATACTACCCCCATAATAAACCCAAACCGATTCAATTATTGACTGTTGATGTGATAAAATACCGATGCTGAGACTAACTGAGATGCAAGCACCTAACTCGCACATAAACCGCCAACTAAGGACATGACTTGTTAACCCATAGCCCGCTTCAACCGTTTACATTAGAGCCGTTCCAACGTGCTGGATTACGGGTATTTATCAAGCGAGACGACTTATTGCACCCGATTATTTCTGGTAATAAATGGCGTAAGTTAAAATACAATATTGAGCAGGCAAAGCAACGAGATGTTAGCAAAGTGATCAGCTTTGGCGGTGCCTATTCCAATCATATTCACGCACTTGCATACGCTTGCCATTTGGCAAATTTACCGAGTTTAGGCATTATTCGCGGTGAGCAGGCATATCGAGATAACTATACCTTGCGCTGGGCTAGACACTGGCAAATGCAACTTCAATTTGTCGACCGTCAAACTTATCGACTGCGTGAAGACGGTCAATTTTTAAAACGCATCAGTGATCAGCATCCACACAGTGTCATCATCCCCGAAGGTGGTTCAAATAAGTTGGCGGTAGCCGGTGTTGCTGAAGTTGTCGACGAACTCGAGCAGCAATGTGAGTTTGATTACCTGCTCAGCCCAGTCGGCAGTGGTGGTACCTTAGCGGGTTTAATAGAAGGTGCTCAGAACCGCTATACGCTGCTCGGCATTGCGGTATTAAAACAGCAAGACTACTTGCAACAACAAGTACAATCACTGTTGAACGACCGTGCCAGTAAATGGCGAAATTGGCATCTGTTAAACCAGTTTCATCAAGGTGGTTATGGTAAATTTGGCAAGCAAGATGCGGCGCGTCTTGGTCAGATAATCAAACAAACCGGTATACCATTTGAGCCGGTATACACAGGTAAAATGGTACTAGCCGCGATTGAATTAGCAAAGCAAGGCTACTTTGCTAAAGGCAGTACCGTCGTGCTATTACACACCGGTGGTACACAAGGTCTTGGTGGCCTGCTTGAACGTCAGCGCATCACTGCTGATGATTTCATTATGCCACCACCGGCGCCAAGGTTATAACCAAACTGGTTATCCACGATCAAAGCATGCCAGATATTGAAGTGATTAAACCTTGACGCAATGCCGGCTCAGCCTCTTCAAACTGTAAGTTGGCTTTGTTTGCCAACGATACCACGCGGGTTTGATATTTTTTTCGATCAACCACTTGTGTTGCCGTTTGTGTTTTAGAGCCCGATTCGCCTTGCTTTAACACCGCTTTTTCAGATTCGGTTACACGCACACCCTGCTTGGCTTTTTCTGATATTTGAATATCGGTGATCATGGTAAACAAATTATCATCAACCATAGCGTCAAAAATGATACCCAAGCCAGCCCCTGCTACGCCAGCCGCCACTTGCCCAGCACCAGAGCCAATTTGAGCGCCAACGGCACCACCGGCAATCGCCGATCCATAGGTACCGAACGAATCGCCAGAACGCAAATCTGTTCGACCAACTTGCAGAACATTTACTTGTAACCAATAGTGAGCCAAATCAGGGTCATCAACCACTTGATAGCCCTTGGCTATAATCGCATTGCGCACTTCGTTTTCGTAGGTTAAGCCCGGCTTATCTGATGTATTGCGCAGTTGCAAAAATACCGTGCGCTTATCCGCGGCTACGGGATCTAGCCAAACGGTAGAGCTCATTTTAGTCTGCACATCGAGATTGCGTTTTTTTACTGATGTGTGCAGTGCCCCACAGCCGGCGATAGAAAGTATCGCAATCGCCAAAACTAGCGTCGTTAAATAATGTTTATATACGCTCATTGTTGTTCCTTAGTATAAAATGCCTGTCATCGACTGAATTAACCCTTGCAAAAGCTGCTGTTCGGCCTCGGCAAAGCTTAAATTCACTTGATTCGCCGTTGATGTAATACGAGTTTGATATTTTTTTCGGTCAACTGTTTCATTGCTCAGCTGGGTGGCAGTTGTCGAATTACCTTGCTTAAGTGTTGCTTGATTTTGTTCTGACACCGTCGTTCCAGGTGCCACTTTTTCTGCGATTTGCAAATCGGTAATCATCACATAGACAATGTCACTGACCATGGCATCGGTAAGTACACCAATCAATCCACCAACCACTATTGCCGCAATCTGGCCGTCGCCATCACCAAACATAGAACCTATTTCGGCGCCTTCAATAGCGGCACCGTAGCCGCGATCATCACGCCCGTCTACGGTGCGTAAATCGGTGCGGCCAACTTGCAACACGTTGGCTTGAATCCAATAATGCGCAGCTTCTGGGTTGTCGACAATGCGATAGCCTTTATCGGTGAGTGCGTTGGCCAGCGCTGGCGCATAATCGATACCTTGTTTATCTGAGGTGTTGCGCAACTGCAAAAATACTGTTCGTTGTTGTTCAGCAACCGGTTCAAGCACAATGGTTGATGACATTTGTGTTTGCACTTGCAGATCGCGCTTGTCGACGGCGGTATGCAGTGCACTACAGCCCGCTAGGTACAGCAATACAGATGCGATAAATAACCTGGGAATGTAATATATGCTCATAAAACGCTGTCTGCTAGATGCATTAAACACGAAAATAACTCCTTCCAAGCTAACACTGTAACTAAGGTATTGCAACGAACCTGTCATCAACACCTATTTTGATACGCTACAACTCGGTTCTTTTTGATGGCCTTCATCGCCCGGCAACGAAAGCCAATAACACTCGCACAGCACGATGGCGTCCGTTTAATCGATACCATTATAGACAGTGTCGATAAATTGCGCCGATTTGTTGCGACCTAGGGGAATGAAAGTGTGTATCGCAGGGCCAACTCAACCGTTAACAACGATAGTTTGTAGGCTTCTAACTGAGGAATAAGGGGGTAAAAAAAAAAGCCTGCGCAAAGGCAGGCTTTTTATCAAAAGAAAACTTTTGACTAGGCTTGAGCGATAACGATAACTTTAACAGTTGCGTCAACGTCTGCGTGAAGGTGGATAGTGATTTCGTATTCACCCGTTTCACGGATAGTACCTAGAGGAAGACGTACTTCAGCTTTTGCTACTTCAACACCAGCTTCAGTTAAAGCTTCAGCGATGTCGTTTGTACCGATTGAACCGAATAGTTTGCCTTCGTCACCAGCTTTAGAAGCGATAGTTACTTCTGCAAGTTCAGCAAGTTTTGCTGCACGAGCTTCAGCTGATGCTAGTTCTTCAGCTAGTTTAGCTTCAAGTTCAGCGCGACGAGCTTCAAAGTGCTCAACGTTCGTTTTAGAAGCGATAACTGCTTTACCTTGTGGAAGTAGGAAGTTACGAGCGTAACCTGCTTTTACTTCTACCTGATCACCCAGGCCGCCTAACTTGGCAATTTTATCAAGAAGAATTACTTGCATTTTAATAGCCCCTTTAGGTTACTTGTGAAGATCAGTATATGGTAGTAAAGATAAGTAACGAGCACGCTTGATCGCACGACCAAGTTGACGTTGATACTTAGCTGACGTACCAGTGATACGGCTAGGAACGATTTTACCACTTTCAGTGATGTAGTTTTTTAACGTAGCGATGTCTTTGTAATCGATTTCTGCTACGCCTTCTGCGCTGAAGCGACAGAACTTGCGACGTCTAAATAAACGAGACATGGATTTCTCCTAATTAATCATTTCAATGTGCTGGGCATGTAATACCAAAATCGGATTGCCGTTTCTGGATTCGTGGCGGTTAATAAAACCACTCACTTTTACCTTACTGCCCGCTACTAATTCACGAGATAAATTTTGTGACCATTGGCCAGTTGCAACCACCTGGATACGAGCATATGCTTGTCGGCTCATCCCTTCTTCAACCTGCACTGAGCGATGCTCTAGGGCAAATTGACAATGGGCGATCCCCGCAGGGGTTATTGACACGGTCGGCGCTTTTACAAGCTCACCAGTCAAAACAAGACAATTATCGGTCACTAATTACTATTCTTCGCTTGCAGCTTCTTCAGCTTTTGCTTCAGCAGCTGGCGCTTCTTTAGCAACTTCTTTTTTCTCGCGACGGTCTTGACGCTCTTCTTTGGCAGCAGCCATTGGAGACGCTTCAGTTACCGCACCTTTAGTACGCATGATCATGTTACGGATAACTACATCGTTGTAACGGAAAGAAGTTTCTAATTCATCAATTACTGCTTGAGGCGCTTCAACGTTCATTAAAACGTAGTGTGCTTTGTGCAGCTTGTTGATTGGGTAAGCTAATTGACGACGACCCCAGTCTTCTAGACGGTGGATTTTGCCTTCAGCAGCTTCGATCATGTCGGTATAACGTTGGATCATACCGTTAACTTGTTCACTCTGATCAGGGTGAACCATAAATACGATTTCGTAATGACGCATTACGAGCTCCTTACGGTTGTAGCCTCTTTCTGGCTCAGCCACACCAGCATAAAGGCAAGGAACAAAATAAAGTGGCTGATTTAAGGAGCCGTATTGTAGGGAAAATGAACAACAAAGGCAAGTAATAGTTTTTCTCGTACTAAGCTCTTAAATCGCAAAGAAAAACCAGCTCAATAGGCGACTGAGATAACAGCCTTTGAGGCGCTTTAAGTCGTTGATAAGCATCAACTCAGTAGTATCTTAACGCGCCTTTAGTAACGCGTTATTGCGCTAATCGTTGGCGAACAATCTCAAATAAACAAATACCAGATGCTACTGCGACATTCAAACTCGATACGCTGCCGGCCATGGGTAGTTTAACCAATTCATCACAGGTTTCTCGGGTTAAGCGACGCATCCCCTTGCCCTCTGCTCCCATAACCAGAGCCATCGGGCCATGCATGCGGCAGTCGTATAAACTTTGCTCCGCTTCGCCTGCGGTACCTACTACCCAAATACCAAGCTGTTGTAACTGTTTTAGTGCACGCGCTAAATTCGTTACCTGCACTAAGGGGACGGTTTCCGCGGCACCAACTGCCACCTTGCGCACCGTAGCGGTAATTTTCGCTGCATTGTCTTTGGGGACGACGATAGCCTGTACTCCAGCGGCATCGGCATTGCGCAAGCAGGCGCCCAAATTGTGCGGATCAGTCACACCGTCTAACACCAATAAGAATGGTGTTTTACCCAACCGTTGTGCCGTGGCAACGATATCATCGAGATCTCGCTCGTCATACACTTTACCCGGTGTCGCTTTGGCAATAACCCCTTGGTGTTGCTCACCTTTGCTCTTTTCATCAAGTGCTTTGCGGTGCATAAATTGCACTGCAATACCGAATTTTCGCGCTTGATTAATGATATTCAGCAAGCGCTCATCTTCTCGGCCTTTTAAACACCAAATTTCGATCAAGCGCTCCGGTGCGTTTTCAATCAACGCGTTAACCGCATGAATACCGAATATCAATTCATCTTGTTTTGCCATGGGAGGTCTGGTCTCTCACTATTACTTATTACGTTTTTTGGTTTTATTGCGAGCTCGCTGGTTTTTGCCAGGGCGCGCCTTAGTGGCACTTTTAGCACCGGCTTTGGTTTTGCGCTTAGAGGCTTTGCTCGCTCGCTCATTTGCGGATTTAGCCGACTTGCGGTTGCTCTTGGCAAGTTGTTTTTTTCCGGCGCGTTCAATAATCGCATTGTCGCCAGCTAAGACAAGGTCGATCTTTTTCTCTTCTAAATTCACTGCCGCGACTTGTACACTGATGATATCACCAACGTGATAAGTTTGTTTGGTCATTTCGCCAACGAGGCACATGCGCACTTCATCGTGTTGAAAAAAGTCTTTGCCAAGTGAGCTAATGTGTACCAAGCCTTCAATGTGGAAATCTTGTAGACGAACAAAAAAACCAAAATTGGTCACCGTGGCAATGACGCCGGTAAACGTATCGCCAACGTGATCTTGCATAAACTCGCATTTAAGCCAATCTGCCACTTCGCGTGTTGCTTCATCGGCTCGACGCTCAGTCATCGAACAATGCTCGCCCAGCTCACTCAGCTGTTGCTCGTCGTAGCTGTAAAAACCAACGTTGACCACATCACTTTGTTGTTGCTCAAGTACAGACTTAATCAGGCGATGAATTACCAAGTCAGGGTAACGGCGAATAGGCGAGGTAAAATGCGCATACTGAGCTAACGCTAGGCCAAAATGGCCTATATTTTCCGCTTGATAGACCGCTTGTTTCATCGAGCGTAGCATCATGGTTTGAATCAATTCGCGATCCGGTCGCTCTGCAACTCGCTCAGTAATACTGCCAAAATCGCGTGGCTCTGGTTCGTCTTTTTTATTGAGTTCGATACCCAGTTCCGCAAGGTAGCTAATTAAATTATTGTACTTTTCAGGGTTGGGTTTATCGTGAACTCGAAATAGACCGTGCTGATGATGCTGTTCGACAAATTTCGCCGTAGCAACGTTGGCTAATATCATACACTCTTCGATGATTTTATGAGCGTCATTGCGCACCAGTGGCTCGACCGAATCAATTTTGCGTTGGGCATTATAAATAAAGCGCACTTCTTCGGTTTCAAATTCGATCGCCCCGCGATCGCGACGGGCACTAACCAACGCGTGGTACATGGCATGCAGTTGTTCGAGGTCGGCAACGCGATCAGCGTATTGCTCACGCAACTCTTCATCGCCAGCTAAAATCGCCGCCACTTTGGTATAGGTGAATCGCGCATGCGAGCGCATCAATGCTGGGTAAAAACGCGCATCGTCCAATTGGCCACTGCCAGTCACGTTCATTTCACACACCATACACAGTCGATCGACATCGGGATTGAGCGAACACAAGCCGTTGGATAGCACTTCAGGCAACATCGGAATAACTTGGTTTGGAAAGTAAACCGAATTGCCGCGTTTTATTGCCTCATCGTCAAGAGCGGTGCCAGGTCGCACGTAGTAACTGACATCGGCAATGGCCACCCACAGTCGCCAACCGCCGTTGGCTTGCGGTTTACAGTAAACCGCATCGTCAAAATCACGGGCATCTTCGCCGTCTATGGTAACCAGAGGCAGTTCGGTTAAATCAATACGCCCTTGCTTGGCCGCCGCATCAACGTCAGGCTGTAAATCCGCAATTTCATCGAGTAATTCTTGCGGCCATGTGTGGGGTATATCGTGGGTATGCAAGGCTACTTGCACTTCCATACCGGGTGCCATGTGCTCGCCGAGAACCTCGACCACTTTACCAAGTGCAGTACTGCGCTTAGAGGGACGTTGTAACAGTTCAACAATTACCATGTGACCGTGTCGTGCGCCTAGGCGTTTATCATTGGGAATGATGATTTCGTGATTGATACGCGCGTCTTCTGGAACCACGGTACTAATAGAGTGCTCGACAAAGATTCGGCCGATGATCTTTTCCTTGCGCGGTACGAGTACGTCCAATACTTTAACTTCTTGTCGGCCCTTGGCGTCATCGCTTGCGGTGACACGTGCTTCCACCACATCACCGTGCAACAAGTTTCGCATTTCATGGAAAGGGATGTATAAGTCTTTATCGCCATTATCCGGTTTGAGAAATCCGAAGCCATCGCGATGGCCGATTACTTCACCGGTAATAATCTCGCTTTGGCTTGCAATGGCGTACTGCTTAAACTTAGTGAATACTAACTGACCTGAGTTTTCCATTGCCCGCAAACGTCGTTTGATGGCAATTTTTTGCTGCTCATCGCGATAGTCTAGCGCTTTAATAATTTGCGCTAGAGACATTGGATAGCCTCTGCTTTCAAGCAAGCTGAGAATATACTCTCGACTTGCTACTGGCTTATCGTATTTTTCCGCTTCGCGTTTAAAATTTGGGTCTTTTGATTTCACTATTTAATCTGTCTATTTTTTTAATTAGTATACCACCTTACTATAACACGTGAGTTATTATTCACAGCATGATATTTATTGTGTTCGATGTTAACTAACTCAGCATACTTTCAAAGGGAATAACAACAATGATAAAACCACTACTCGTTGCCAGCCTATTAACGGCAACTACCATGTCGTCAGCATTTGCAGCACATCCCATGTGCGGTGAAACTGAGCTTGCAGCTGTTATGAATGACATGAAAGACAATATGAAGACCATCAAGCAGTCGTTTAAAGCGGGGAATACCGCACAAGTTAAACAGGCTGCCGAGGAGTTGCTAAGCAACATCGGTAAAACCGACTCGTTAGTGCCGCTATCGATCAGCGACGACAACCAGTTAACCGCCGAGCAAAAACGCAAATTTGAGCAATATCAGCGCGGTATGGCAACACTTGAACAGGCCACCACTGAACTGATTAACGCCAATGACAGTGACGCGATAAAACAGGCGCTGGCCAATATTGGCAAGGTGGCTAAAAAAGGTCACAAAGCCTTTAAGCTCGATTGTGACGACTAGGTACACACGGCATGTCGTTCACATCCATCCGCATCTGGGATAATTTCATTCGCATCTACCACATTGCCCAGTTAATACTCATCGCACTTCTGTGGTATAGCGCTGAACAAGCGGATTTTGAGCTTCATTTTGTCAGTGGTTTTACATTGGCTAGCTTGTGGTTAGCTCGCATAATTTGGGGCTTTGTCGGCAGTGATACTGCGCGCTTTAGCCACTTTGTCGTCAATCCTTATCGAGTGATTCAAGCATGGCGTACCAACCTCGTCGCCAAACCCCATAGTGGTCACAACCCCGTCAGTGGTTACATGGTGTTGGCATTGCTTATCGTGCTTGCTGTGCAATTTATCAGTGGCTTATTTGCAACTGATGATGTGTTTGCTGAAGGACCGTTTTACGCTCTAGCGAGTGAGTCAGTCACCGCGTACATGGATAGCATCCACTCGAGTAATATCAACCTGCTGTGGGGACTCATTGTGCTACACGCCTTGGCCGGCATATTCCACAGCATACGTGGTGATCACGTGATTAAAGCCATAATCACTGGCAAAAAGCGTATGCCTGCGCAAACGAGCCCTGACCAACTCAAGTTTAAATCAGCGACTGCACCGCTGTGTTTGTGGTTAGCTAGTGCGTTGTTGTGTACCTATTTTGGTTTACACTTGAGCAGTTATTAAGCTGGCTAGGCGAGCATTATGGCGGGAAAATGCAAGGAAGGAACGCCAAAAGAGATAAAAGCTCAAGTTGCTAACTTGAGCTTTTATGTCAATAACAGTGAGTCAGTAGACGCGCTCAGTTAAGGTAACTGCTCAATCGTATAACCTTTAGCGCGTAACATATTTAGAACCCCGTCTGGACCCACCAAGTGCAATGCGCCGACCAACACCAACTCGACTTCATCACTGTTAAAATAACTTTCAATGTCGTCTATCCAATTGTGATTACGCTGCACAATAAGCGACTGATAAGACGCCGGAAACGTATCTCGCCAGTCTTTTGCAGCCAGGTCAAAAAGCGCCTTTGATTGGCCAGTACGCCACGCCTGTTTCATCTCGCTCATCACTTGGCCGAGGCGATTAATATCATCAAGCGTATAATTGATGAATTCATCTTCGTAGCCAGCCCCCAGTTTTGCCAAAAAGTCGACTTGCTCTTCGCCCTGTTCTAAAAAGACAAAGTCTTTGTTGTCATTTTCCCCAAGCGCATTGTAGTACATATCAACCCCAGTACCACCAATACCTAAGCGTTGCATTTCTAACATGGTTAAGGTTATTGATAGCATCGACGGCTTAAACTTCTTAAATTGGGCAATCGGTAACTGACGTTCAGTTAAGTAATTGTTGAGCCGAGAAACGGTTTCTGGGCGTAACACATCTTCGTATGTTCGCCCGTCTTGAAAGGTCATTTTGGTTAGCATCGCCTGTTGAAACGCCAGTGTTTGGGTTTGCTTCATGTCCATTTCAAGCACCAATACATCAGCTTGTTGGTAAGCCTTATCAAAGGCTTTAGGCAATGGATAATCGGCTTGTGCCAACACGTGTACAGTGCCCCCTAGGTAGACTGATTGTTCACCTTTAGTTACTTTCCAAACCGGTGATTTGGCGTTGGCAAACACGGCGACAGAGCACAGTGACAGTGTTATTAACGACGCGCACACGCGCTTTACCAACAGACCACTTGCTATAAATTTACGATTTCCCACCTACTACTCCCCTCGTTGTAGTTTTTTATCTCTATAATTTACAAAGGATTTTGCTATCAAACAGACAAAAAATAAAAAGCCAATAATCATATTGGCTTTTTATTCAATTACTGTAAATGGTTTCGTTAAGTTTAATTGGCTTTTCTAAACTCAACATCTGCTTGCGCCGCAAAATAGGCGAAAATAGTGTAAACAGCGGTATTCTGCTGTAAGTCTTCAGGTACGACTTTGTCTAGTGTATCGTTTTCAGTGTGGTGAATGTCAAAGTAGCGCAGACCATCTGGAGTGAAATTCATGGCAGGAACACCTTGGTCGGTGATCAATCCCATGTCCGATTGACCACGCCCTTGGTTAGCGGTGTTGTACGCCACACCTAATGGCGCTAAGTAACTGGCCAACTCGTCGATGGCTGGTATTGCTGGTTCAGCCACATTTGCCTGCATTGAATAAATCTTACCTAAGCCAAAATCCCATTCGGCGGCAATAACGTGATCTTTGAGCGTAGCTTGGTGATCAATGAGATATTGCTTGGCACCGAGTAAACCGACTTCCTCACCGGCAAACAAAATTACCCGAATGGTGCGCTTAGGTCGCTTGTCCAGTTGACCGATGTGGGCAGCTGTTGCCATCACCATACCCACACCTAGCCCGTCATCAATTGCGCCGGTACCAACATCCCAACTATCGAGATGCGCACCTAAGGCGACAATTTGCTCAGGCCATTGAGAACCGGTAATTTCCCCGATAACATTGGCGCCTTTAACGGTGACCACTTCGTTGCGCATAGCGGTCACCTTCAAGAAAAAGCGCACCGGTTTATTGCGTTTTAATTGATTGATCAAAAGGTCAGCGTCGGGGTTGGACAAAGCCACTGCTGGAATGCGTCTCTCATCGTTCTGGTATCGAGTGATACCAGTGTGAGCCAAGCGATTGTTTGCCGTGCCAACCGAGCGCATGATAAAACCAACGGCCCCTTTTTCGGCGGCAACACTGGCACCGCGAACACGCGCTCCCACGGCCTTACCGTAACCTCGTCCGGTTTTTAAACGCTCCATTCGATATGAAACGAAAACAATTTTACCGTCAACGCGCGTCGCATCGGCAGCCTCTAAATCAGCTAACGTGGCAAAGTGCACAACGTCGGCTTCGATGCCCTGTTCACCGGTGCCAACGCTTTCCCCTAAAGCAATAGCCTTGATTGGCTGTGGAAATGGGGCGGTAATTTTTGCTTCAACATCTCCTCGAATCCACTGAAAATGTGCCACTTCCTCGGTCCAAACCTTGTCAAAGCCCAGCGCATTCATTTTGTCTACAGCCCATTTAATCGCGCGTTTATCGCCTTCTGTGCCGATCATACGCGCACCGACTTCGGTGGTTAACGACTCGACGATTTGATAGGACAAATCCGAGGTTGATGCTGTTGTCGTCAATTGCTGTAACTCTGCTCGCTGCGCTTTCGTGAGCACCGATGATTCGCTGGCAAAGACGGTTGTTGCCAGAGTTGTCAATAACAACACACTGGTTTGAAAAGCTGTTTTGATCATGGTTATTCCTAAGTGAGTTCTTTATTTATTAGTTGGTCAAGGGCAACGTATTTGGCGATTAACATACGGCACTTACTTAAATTTCTTCGTACGCAGGGGCTGGCTGCCAGGTTGCGTTAGAGTGTGGTTGCTCTCGATAGTCGCGAAGTGCGAGTAAACAAGGCGTTAAGATTAAGGTTAATACCGTTGCAAACGTCAACCCTCCGACCACCGCCGTTGCCAATTGTGCCCACCACTGAGTTGACGGGGCACCAATAGTGACATTGCGCGAAATAAAATCGATATTGACCTGCATCACCATCGGCAGCAGTCCCAATACAGTGGTGACCGTGGTCAATAGTACAGGGCGAAGACGCTGTAAGCCGGTGCGCAATATAGCATCTTTAGCCGGTCGTCCCTGTTGGCGCAGGACATTGTAGGTGTCGATCAGTACGATGTTGTTGTTAACGACAATGCCCGCCAACGCGATCACTCCTAAACCAGACATCACAATGCCAAATGGTTGTTGGCCTATCAATAATGCGAAAAAAACACCGACGGTCGACAACAATACGGCAGATAAAATCAATGCCGATTGATAGAAGCTGTTGAATTGGCTTACCAGAATGATACCAATAATAAACAGTGCAACCGTAAATGCGTAGCTCAAAAACTGCTGTGACTCTTGCTGATCTTCGTTTTCACCGGTTACCTTAACCGTCACGTTAAGCCAGTCAATATCCAGTTGCTGTAAGTCGTGTTGCAATTGCTCTAATTGATTCGACAAACTAACCGAGTCAGCTAAATCAGCTGATACGGTGACAACGCGGCGCGAGTCAATGCGGTAAATGCTATCGACCTTTTGCGCAGCTGACTGTTCAACAAAATTGGTCACTGGCACTAAACCATGGTCAGTTTTTAATCTCAATTGCTCGAGCTTGCTAATACTTCGTTGTTCAGCTGGGAAACGCACGCGAATATCGACCTCATCATCCACATCATCCGGTCGATACTCGCCAATCTTAACGCCATTGGTCACCATTTGTACCGAAGTACCTAACAGTGATGCATCGGCATCAAATGAGGCAGCCAAGGTGCGGTTTACTTTTAACTGCCACTCTATTCCGGGCTTGGAAGCACCGTCTTCAATATTGATAAATGCATCACTGTGGTCCATATAACGGGCCACTTTACGCACCGCATCTTGCAACAAATCAGGGTAACGCGACGACAGCTCTAAGGTTACATCTTTACCTTGTTGTGGCCCCATGTTGTCTTTGCGCACTTCAACTTGCACGCCAGCGTAGTCATCAACGCGTTGGTGAATGATATCCACCAACTCACTGGCTGATTTGCGCTGCTGCCAATTGAGCAAGTTGAGACGCAAGCGACCAATGGTATTAGCGTCGTTTCCCCCTACCCGGGTGTACACCGATTTGAGACCTTCTATATCGAGAATTCGACGCTCGACTTCTCGCATAATGTCGTCTTTTTCATCAATCGATAAATCGCCGTATGAGCGCACAATTAAATTGATACCATCCGGTTCAATCGTCGGGAAGAACTCTGTTCCGAGTTGGGAAGAATGGTAATTAGTAAACACACCTAGTGCGAATAGAAGCGTTAGTGCTAATATCGTTTTTGGATAGGATATCGCTTGCTCGAGCAAGCGCACGTATTTACCGCTAAAGCCAGGTAATTGCGTAATATCGCCGTCTTCACTTTGCGTTAAATACTGTCTTTGTCGCTCGCTAATATAGCGCGCTTTGCCCCACATTGCGCCCATTGTCGGAATAAATACCAGCGCCATAAACAACGAGGCCAACAACACGCAAATTAAGGTAATTGGCAAGTACTTCATAAACTCACCCATCATGCCCGGCCAAAACAACAATGGCGCAAATGCCGCTAATGTGGTCGCCGTAGAGTTGATGATCGGCCACGCCATGCGCTTTGCAGCTTTGCTGTAGGCTTGCTGTTTAGGGACCCCTTCATTCATTTGCCGATCGGCAAATTCGGTCACTACAATCGCCCCGTCAACGAGCATACCGACAGACATAATCAGGCCGAATAAGACCACGATATTGACCGTTAACCCTAACATCGACAATGCCAACACGCCGGTTAGAAAAGAGCCGGGTATCGCCAACGCAACTAAACTGGCGGTTCGCGCACCTAATGCGGCAATGATGACAATGATCACCAAAACTACCGCCGATATAACATTGTTCTGCAGATCAGTTAACACGTCTTTGACAAAACGAGATTGATCGCCGGTATAGTCAACATCAATGTGTTCGGGCCAAGATTTGCGTTGCTCTGCAACCAGTTGCTTGACGCGATCAACCGTTTCGATAATGTTTTCACCGGGTCGTTTTTTCACTTCAATTGAAATCGCGCGTTCACCGTTAAAACGCGCATAACTGGTCGCGTCTTTATAGGCTCGACGAACAATGGCAATGTCGGCAAAAGTGACCACGCGATCGCCGTCTACTTTGATCGGCATCTGTAACAGGTCGGTGATATCTTCAAACACCGAAGGTACCTTCACCGCAAAACGACCTTTGCCTGTGTCTAGAGTACCCGCCGGTACCAATCGGTTACTGCGTGATACGCGACTGAAGATATCCGCCTGATCTAATGCGTAACTTTCCATCAATAGCGGATCGACGATGATCTCCAGCATATCTTCGCGCTCACCGCCAATATCTACTTCGAGCACTTGCTCCATGCTGGCTATTTTATCGCGCAGATCGCGAGCTATGCCAATTAACCCTCGTTCGGTTACCGCGCCTGATAAAAAGATGGTCACCGCGGGTTGCATGTTGGCCATCGTTACTTCGCGAACCACGGGTTCTTCACTTTCACTCGGTAGTTTTGCTTTGGCAAGGGTAACGCGATCGCGCACGTCAGCTAGGGCTTGTTTGGCATCAAAACCCGGTACGAATTCGAGGGTAATACTGGCGTGGCCTTCGCTAGCCACTGCGCGCATATGCTCAATTCCTTCAATTGACTTAAGCTCAAACTCCATTGGTCTAACCAACATGCGCTCGGCATCTTCGGGAGAAATACCGTCGTGAACAATCGACACGTAAATTTGTGGCATAGTGATGTCGGGATTCGACTCTTTGGCAATGTCGATGTAGGTCCAGATACCACTAAATAATAACAGCGCAAAAACCATCAGCACCGAGCGGGCGCGAACGATAGCCGCATCAATCATTGATACCATCTAATCAAGTACCTCGACGACTGACACCTTATCGCCGGCACGCACAAACCCTTGGCCTAGGGTAATAATGCGCATCTCGTCGGCCAACCCAGCTAACCAAATACCATCTTCATCGCTTTTGACAATTTGCGCCGGCGTAAACACAACGCGCTCGTCGGCTACCGACTTAATACCAATGCTGCCATTGGCATCTAATGCCAATAACGCCGGGGACACTTTGATCGCTGAGACTTGCCTTTTCGACAGTTCAACTTCCGAGCTCATTCCAGCTAAATACTGCTGGTTGCCATTATCGATGGCGATTTCAACTTTAAAAGTATTGGTTTGCTCGTTTGCGACACTGGCGATGTAGCGAATTTGTCCGCTTGCCTGTTGCTGATTGAGCAAAGTCACGCGCGCTCGTTGATTGAGTTCCATAGTACCCACTTGTTGTTCCGACAAGTGGGCGCGAATAATCAACGGATCCAAATCAGCCAGCATGGCAATGTCTTCACTCGGACTGACGTAGTCACCAACTTCAACAAATCGCTCATTCAATACGCCATCAAATGGCGCCACGATGGTGGTGTTTTCAATCGCCAACTCAATGCGTGCCAAATCTGCTTTTGCTTCGGTTACATCGGCAAGGCGCTTGGCCAACGCAGATTCGTTTTCTAGGCCACCGCTAAACAGAGCCTTAGCGCCGTAGTAATCAACACGGCGTTGTTTTAGTAGAGTTTGATAGTGCTCTAACTGAGCGGGTAAATCATTGAGTGCAATTTTAGCGATAACATCGCCTTTGCGCACATATTGACCTCGTTGCGCGAATACTTCGGTGATCTCACCGGCAACTTGTGCCTGCAATATCACTTGCCTGTCGGGTTCTGTACGACCATACAAGGTCACAGTGTGTTCAATCGGCTCGGCGTAAAAGGTTTTCACCGTTACATTGGCTACTGGGGCGTTGGTACGGATGGTTGGCGCCGACTTTTGCTCTTGACCAAGCATGCCGCTGAACAGCCATAAACTGAGCAACAAGGCGATAGCGATGGCGAGTATATAAGGACGTGTTGCGAGCCCTGTTAACAACGAATTAGCGCGTTTTTGTTGGCCAATTACTGCCATAAAGATTCCCAAAAAAGTAAGTCGTATTGCGCACCACCACCTACATTCGCCGTAAATCAGTAGCACACTTATAATTATTTTTTATCTTTTCTGCTAGTATAAAACGAAATTGCATAATTAATCAGCACTTAAATGCAAAAAAGCAGCAAATATTTGCTGCTTTTTCACATTGAATTGCGATCAACCTATCAATGCGTTACCTGTGCTCGGTAAATATCGATTAAATCGAAAACGATGCTCCACAACCACAGGTTGTTTCAGCATTCGGGTTATCGACTAAAAAGCGAGCGCCCTCAAGCCCTTCAACATAGTCAACGGTACCGCCAACGAGATATTGTAAACTCATGGGATCGACAACCATGGTCACGCCATTTTTTTCAATGGTCATGTCGCCGTCATTAACTTTTTCGTCAAAGGTAAAGCCATACTGAAAACCAGAGCAACCACCACCGGTAACATAAACTCGCAGCTTTAATTCAGGGTTTTCTTCTTCACTGACTAATAGCTTCACTTTATTCGCTGCTGCGTCACTAAATTGTATTGGAAACTGGTTATCTGACATAACGACTTCTTAACACTCAAATATGAATTGTAATTACCAAATTAAGCGTCGCCTTTGACTCGATGCAAGGCGCAGCCATAATTTACCGATGTGAATTATCTTAAACCTGAGCGTTTAGATCAAGTATTTGTTGGCCAAGCATGTGTTTCATCTAAGCGATGATACTTTTGCCATCGACCTTTGGGCAATATGGCAGAAACATCAACACTCTCAGGAATAAAATCATCGGGTAGCGTAAATGCCCCTTCTATCACCTGAAAATATTGAAAACTAAACGAGAGTGCTTCTTTATCCAATGTCGATAGGTTAGTAATATCAATACTTGCTGGACGCTGGTTTTTACTGCCCTTTAATTTTAGCGCAATATAGCCTTTTGCGTATCGCTTACTCTGCTGTTGCTGTACCAGCACAACCCGAAAACGATAGTGGTTAGCACTTGCGGTCGGGGTGATTTCGACGTCGTCGATAATGACCCCGTTAGCGGTTTTCTCTGGCGCCATGATCTTTTCGTAAAATGCCAACTCTTTACGCAGCGAAAAATGCTCGTCTTCAACCAACCGCAGCGCGTTTTGGGCTTTTTGATTGGCAAGCCGTTCTATTTCTAGCTCTAAGAGCAAGGTGTTAATTTGCGTTCTTGCCACTTCATTCATTTGATAAAGCTTATCTAGGCGTTGTTTTTGCTGGGCAATAATGGTGTCTTGGTAGCCTTGATAGCTGTGACCGACTTTGTATGCGCAAAACGCCACTATCGACAATGCGAAGACAGTGATTATCAGCAGTCGAAATGCGCCAAATTGACGATGCAAATCTGTTAATGTTAATGATTTTAACCAGTTCATTTTTAACGTATTATATAAGTACTCTGTAACCGAAAACGCGAAAAGGTTATTTTATGTCCTTAGGGTCATTAAGGAAAAAATTGGCTAAACCCGAGCCATCTTTACAGCTGTGCTTGCTCGCTATTTTGGGAGCGACATTAGCATCTGTATTTATCATCTTATTTCGTTACAGCGTTGAGTCTATCCAATTGTTATATCTGCAAACTGCAGACGATTACACCACTTTACCAGAATTTTATCGATTTATAACCCCATTAATTGCGGTTTGCTTTATTCTTTTAGTCGCCCTTATCAGTCGCTTTAAATATGCGCGTATGGGGATCCCATTTGTCTTGTACCGGCTCAAGAGCGCCTATGGTGTCATTCCCTTTAAAAACACCCTTACTCAATTTTTTGGCGGTATTGCCGCATTAGCCGGTGGCTTCTCGGTTGGCCGAGAGGGACCCGCTGTGCACATTGGCGCAGCAGCCAGTTCGTTTTTAGGTAATAAATTGTCGCTGCCGTACAACAGCATAAGAATCCTCTGTGCTTGCGGTATTGCAGCCGGCATATCGGCGAGCTTTAACACCCCACTTGCGGCTGTTATCTTTGTTATGGAAGTGATTCTGCGCGAATACAAGCTGCACATTTTCGTTCCGGTGATGTTAGCGTCTGTCATTGGCTCATTGATGACTCACGCGTTTTTTGGCCCCTATCACGAGTTTGAATTTTTCGCCTACGTTGCCATCGACTTTTGGCATTACCCGTTATTAATTCTGTTCGGTATATTACTCGGTACCTTGGCAAAAGCCTTTAATAGTTCATTGATGGCGGTACTCAAATACACCCGCGATATACACATGGCCAGACGTTTAATGATCGCCGCATTGCTGATGGGCTTAATTGGTCTTATCGTCCCCCATAGCATGGGAGCCAGTTTAAGTGCGATAACGTTTTTATTTGATTCTGACACTCATGTATGGCTTATTTTAGCGGTACTTGTCGCCAAGTTTTTAGCCACGGTGATAGTGCTTGGCTTGGGTATTCCCGGTGGGATTATTGGGCCGACGTTGGGTATTGGCGCAGTAGCTGGGGCCTTGATGGCACTGTGCGTATCGCTGTTGTTTCACGATGCCAGTATTGCTGGTGACTATGCCCTGCTTGGCATGGCGGGTATGTTGGCAGCAACACTCAATGCTCCGCTAGCAGCGTTGTTGACTATTGTCGAGTTGTCCAACCAATTGGCGTTGGTTTTGCCCGCCATGGTGGTTATTACCAGTGCCTATTTAACCTCGACGCAGTTTTGGCAAAATCGCTCGATATTTTTACAGCAATTGGAGTTTCAACAATTGCCGTATCAACTTACGCCAGTGGAAAGCAGTTTGCAAAAGTACGGGGTGTTGTCACATATCGACACGCGTTTTCAGCTAATTGATAACGATGAAACCAAATACGTAAAAAGCGCCTTGAGCGCAATCACCGAAGGGCACCTCATCATTCGCGATAAAACTCAGCCGCATCGATTTCGCTTAGTCGATATTGACCTTAATTTACATCCCGTCGATTCTGATAATAGCGCCTTAAAGATCACCGACATGCCGGCAATCGATAGCCAAGCCACCTTATCCGAGGCCTATTATGCCTTGTATGAGAAGCGCGATGGCGCCGTTTATATTTACCAAAAATCAATGGATAATATTATTGGCGTATTAACCTTTGAAAAAATTCGCCAAGTCTTAACAAAAGGAGCGATGTAGTGTCAATATTATGGGTTAAGGCGTTTCATATTGCCTTTATGGTAGCGTGGTTTGCCGGTATTTTTTATTTGCCTAGGCTATTTGTATATCACGCAGAATCGACGCAAAACGAAGTCCATCAACAGCTCAAAATCATGGAGCGGCGTTTGTTGTTTTTTGTCACGCCGTTTGCGTTACTCACTTGGTTGTTTGGTTTGTGGATGATGCATTACTACGGCACCTCATGGATTTTAGTCAGTAGTTGGTTACACCTAAAACTGGTCATCGTGATTTTATTGACAGGATACCACGTCTACTGTTTTAAATTGTTAGCCGATTTCAAACACGACCGCAATAAGCGCAGTGGTCGCTTTTATCGTATTTTTAATGAGATCCCAGTATTTGCGTTGTTTGCCATTATCCTTTTAGCGGTAGTAAAACCGGTGCTCTATTAACCTCGAATTGTTAACAATAGTGCGCTTTTATGCTATCGTTGCGCGAAAATTTAACACACCGACTCAAAGCTGTTTTATCAGTACCTAGGCGGTGTGTTCCAGCAACGTTAGTTAATCTTAATCAGGTAGAAAACCACAATGAAATTTCAGGGCAGCCACATCTTATCGGTATCCCAGTTTGATCGCGATGCAGTAACCCGAATTCTCGATGTTGCCAAGCGCATGATCCCTTATGCCAGCCGTCAAAAGCAGTGTCACGTATTACAGGGGGCAATATTAAACAACTTGTTTTTCGAGCCAAGCACTCGTACTCGCGTATCTTTTGGTACGGCATTTCAGTTGCTAGGTGGTTTTGTTCATGAAACCGTAGGTCAAGAAAGCTCGTCGCTAACCAAAGGTGAATCGCTAGTTGATACCGCTCGGGTTATTAGCGGCTATGCGGATATCATCGCAATGCGACACCCGACTATGCACTCGGTAGCTGAATTTGCCTCGGGCAGCAGCGTTCCCGTGATCAATGGTGGTGATGGTGCCAATGAACACCCAACTCAAGCACTACTTGATTTATTTACTATCGATGCCGAAATGAGTCGTTTTGGTCAAGGTATCGACAACTTGAATATCTGCTTAATGGGTGACCTAAAGCACGGTCGCACCGTCCATTCACTGTCTAAACTATTGAGTTTATACGACAATGTGCACCTAACCTTAGTATCGCCAAAAGAGTTGCAGATGCCAGATCACGTGGTCAGTATTCTCGATGACGCTGGGCATAAGGTGACCATTACCGATACCATGGCTGGCAATTTAAAGAGCGATGTTTTGTATCAAACCCGCATTCAAGAAGAGCGCTTTAGCAGTAAAGCGGAAGCCGACCTCTACCGAGGCCACTTTAGTTTGAATAAAGCGGTATATGAGCAACACTGTAAAGACAACACGGTGATCATGCATCCATTACCACGCGACTCGCGCCCTGAAGCAAACGAATTGAGCGTTGATTTAGACGACAACGTTAATTTAGCGATCTTCCGCCAAGCGCAAAATGGGGTTTTGGTACGCATGGCCTTATTTGCCTTGGCGCTTGGGGTCGAAGACAAGCTAAGCCAATACGAACGAGACGTCACTTGGTACAGTAATAAAGCGAAATAATATAGGAATTTTTATGTCACATTCACAGCAATTATTTGAAAAAGCGCAACAAACCATTCCCGGTGGCGTAAATTCACCTGTACGCGCCTTTAAGGGTGTTGGTGGCAGCCCTCGCTTTATTGAAAAAGCGGATGGTGCATATACTTATGATGCCGATGGCAATAAATATATCGATTACGTTGGCTCTTGGGGACCGATGATTTTAGGTCATAATCACCCTAAAATTTTACAAGCGGTGATTGAAACCGCACAAAACGGCCTCAGCTTTGGCGCCCCAACGGAACTTGAAATCACCATGGCCGAGAAAGTGCGCGAGTTAGTGCCGAGCATGGAAAAGCTGCGCATGGTTAGTTCGGGTACCGAAGCCACCATGAGCGCCATTCGCCTAGCGCGCGGTTATACCAACCGCAACAAGATCCTCAAATTTGAAGGTTGCTATCACGGCCATGCAGATTCGCTATTAGTCAAAGCCGGCTCAGGTGCTTTAACCTTAGGCGTGCCCAATTCACCAGGTATTCCGGCTGACTTAGCACAACACACGTTGACAGTTAACTACAATGATATCGACTCTGTTAAAACCGCTTTTAGCGAGTACGGCGATGATATCGCTTGTATTATTGTTGAGCCAGTAGCGGGTAACATGAACTGTATTCCTCCTGTAGATGGATTTTTACAGGGCTTACGCGATATCTGTGATCAATATAACAGCGTATTAATATTTGACGAAGTGATGACCGGTTTCCGCGTTGCCCTAGGTGGTGCACAGGCACATTATCAAGTCAAACCCGATCTCACCACGCTGGGCAAAGTTATCGGCGGCGGGATGCCTGTTGGTGCTTTTGGTGGCAAAGCCGAAATAATGGATTACATTGCCCCTGTTGGTCCGGTTTACCAAGCGGGTACATTGTCTGGTAACCCTATTGCCATGGCAGCGGGCTTAGCGGCGTTAACCGAATTAAGTAGCCAAGATTATCATCAACAACTGGCTGCTAATACCCAGCAATTAGCCGAAGGTTTTAAGGATGCGGCAACTAAGCACGGTATTGCCTTGAGCATTAATTACGTCGGCGCGATGTTTGGTATTTTCTTTACCGATCAACCACAGGTCAATACGTTTGCCCAAGTGATGCAATGTGATAACGATGCGTTCAACCGCTTCTTTCACATGATGCTCGACGAAGGCGTTTACCTAGCACCATCGGCATTTGAAGCTGGCTTTTTGTCAACTGCTCACTCACAAGCTGACATTGAAAATACCATCGCGGCAGCTGATCGTTGTTTTGCCAAATTAGCGAGCGCATAAGCACACCGCTGTGCAGTCATAGCTCAAGCTAAGCAACAAATAAAACGAGGCCGGAACGACAGCATATGCGTTCCGGCCTTTTTATTGGTGTGGTTTGCGCCACTGATATGTGGCTCAGTTAATCTGCGCCCAAACCAAATAAGCGCTTTAACCAGCTAGGTGGCTTTTCCCGTTTTTGCAAACAGGTTGAACTGTAGGCGAGATTGTCAACAATCGCCGGGTAGTCAATCACGTTAGCGCAATCGCCCAATACCGCATTGCCCGTGGCAAGTTCAAAGGTGGTCATTTCAATACCAACAGGCATAAATTCTAACCGTTCGCTGACGCCCTGTTGCTGCATAAACTGGGCAAAGATAGGTAACGCACCAGAACTCCCGGTGAGCTCAGTTTGACCGTTGTCATCACGGCCGACCCAGGTGGTGACTAAGCTGTTTTGATCGTAACCAACAAACCATGCGTCGCGGCCATCGTTGCTGGTACCGGTTTTTCCCGCCACCTGTTGCTCGGGCAAGCGCCACGATAGGGAGCGCGCAGTACCTTGCTGGGCAACCTTAGTCAATGCAAAATCAAGTAAATAAGCCACCTTTGGAGAGATGCGCACGTCGACATTGGTAAATCGCCGCCACAGTTCTTCGCCATCACCTGATAACACGTAATCAACCGCAGAGGTTTGATTGTACAAACCGTGGTTTGCGATAGTGTTATACCAGGTATTGACTTCAAGCGGAGACATGTTAATCGCCCCTAAAAACAAACTTGGCACCTGATTGATATCACCATCATAACCAAGTGACCACAAGGTGTGAGCGACGTTGTTGACCCCTAACTGTTGCCCCAAGTTCACCGTCGGTACATTGAGAGAGTAAACCAAGGCGTCTAACAGCGGTACGTTACCGCGATATTTACCATCGTAATTTTTTGGTTGCCACGTATCGCCTTGCTCGTTTTTTAAGACAATGGGTTTATCGTCAAGTGGTGTGGCAAAGTGATAGGCTTGAGCTTGTTGTAATGCGGTAAGGTAAACCACGGGTTTAATGAGTGATCCAATCGGACGCTTGGCATCAAGTGCGCGGTTAAAACCAGAGAACTTGGCCTCCTTACCAGCGACAATCGCTTCAATCATACCGCTGCGAACATCACTGACCACCATTGCCCCTTGTAAATCAGTATCGTGTTGTTTAGACAGTTTAGCCAATTGCTCAACGACAGCTCGTTCGGCGTTGAGTTGTTTGCTTAAATTGAACCCAGTAAATACGCGAATACCAGATTGCATTGCACTGGCAGCGCCCATATTTTTCAGCTCTCTGCGAACCAGTTGCATATAACCCGGAAATTTTTGTTTATCCATTCGGCGCTCGGCACGCACTGCCAACGGACTCATCAGCAAATGCTGATAGGTATCGCTGTCGAAGAAGTGTTTTTGAAACATCATCGACAACACCAGATCACGTCGTTCTAAGGCCCGCTGAGGACGGCGCCATGGGTCATAATACGACGGCCCTTTTACCATGCCCACCAACAACGCTAGTTGACTTGCATCTAAGTTTTCGATGCGCTTGCCAAAGTAAAACTCAGCGGCTAAACCAAAACCGTGAATACCATTGGCGAAGTGTTGTCCGAGATAGACTTCATTAATATACGCTTCGAGCAACTGATCTTTGGAATAGCGTTGCTCTAAAATAACCGCAATCATCGCTTCATTGACTTTGCGCCAAATGGTTTTGTCGCGACTCAAGTACATGTTTTTGGCAAGCTGTTGGGTTAGCGTACTCCCCCCTTGCACCGCTTCACCGGCTAACAGGTTCTTCCAAAACGCCCGTAAAATACCGGTGGGTGAGATACCGTAGTGTTCATAAAAATTGCGATCTTCGACTAACAGTAATGCATCAATTAACGCTTGCGGCGTTTGATCGAGTCGCAATACCACTCGATCCTCACCATCGGAAGAGGTAATGCGGTCTATCAACACCGGCTCTAACTTAACTTGATGGACTTGCTGATCATCGACAAACAAACGAAATACGGTATCGTCGCGCACATCAATACGAATACGAGTTGCGGGCTCCATACCAAAGCCAAAGTCAAACGGACGTCGATAAACCGTGAGCCCGCCCACACCCTGTGAGTATTGTCCGGGTTGACGTACCATCTCAACCGGTTGATAACCAATGTAACGCAGCTCTTCGGTTACATCATCTAGGTTGATTTGGCTATCGTAATCTAATGTTAATACGCGGCCGTATACTTGCGCCGGTACCTGCCAACGCTGTCCTTCAAAGCTTTGTCTAACTTTGCCGTCCAAATAAATTGCGTATAGCAAAAAGGTCGTAATGAAAATAAGCGACAGCTTAACCGCAGTAACAAGTAAGTACCGACTTACTTCATGACCTTTGCTTTGCCCGGATACTGAATTTGCAGACTGCGTACGAGATTGTGATTTTTTATTAGCCATTGTTTATATATTTCTTGGTTTTATTGGTTGGGCTTGCAGATGCAGGATCATCTGGCCAATAATGCTTGGGGTAATTTGCCTTCATATCTTTTTGTACGTCGGCATAACTCCCTTGCCAAAACGTCGCAAGATCTTTGGTTATTTGTATCACCCTACCCGCAGGTGATAGTAACTCAAGTAACGCGTTTATACGACCGTTTGCAACCGTTGGCGAATATTGTAAACCATACACCTGCTGCATAGGCAAGGCAACCTTCGGCTCTAAAAACTCGCCGTACTGATAGCGAAACTTTCGCCCTAATGGACTTTGATAATATTCAGGCGCCCAAACATTTAGTTGTTGCTGTTGTTGATAATCTAATATATTCAACAACATATCATAATAGTTCAAAGTCTGTAATTTTTTAAGGTTATCGACATCTCTAACATACGGAGCAAACCAATGTTCAAGTGTGGCCAGTAAATGACGCTCACTAAAGTCACCGAACCCCGCGTTGTCCACAAAGTTATTTAACCACCGCAAGCGACTGAGCAAATTTTCGCTACGCTGATCAAGCGCTAACACCGTCAAGCCTTGCGCGCGCACATAATCGACCCACACAGAGCTGTAATCAAGCGTTGACTTAGACGCTTTCAACGCCTGCCGCGACAGTATGATATGACCCAAGCGCTGTTGTCGTTCAGACATAATGCGTTGCGTATCGGTTGCAAAGTAAGTGACATCTTGGCGTTGACATAAATGCGAAAAATATTGTTCGAGCTCTCCCTTGCTGATGGGAGCGGCGAGTTCAATGCGCAATTCGCGCTTTGATTGATACACTTTCGCCGCTGACAGATAAGCCTCGCCGCTAAGCGGGTCGAGTGAGTCAAGCTCTAAGCCTTTGCCACTGGCACTGAAATAGCGGTTGCCTGTATCCCGCAACTTGGCAATGCGCTCTGGATAGGCAAACGCCAATAAAACACCACAGCGCGACTCGGGTAATTTATCGACGTGATCGCAAAAGCCATGGGCTAAGTTAACTGAGGTTACCGCTTTGGTCGCAGCGTTGTATAGACGACGCGCTTGTTGTAATACAGCTTGCTTTAAGGCGCGGTGGTTACCCGCAGTTAATATCGAGCGCAGACACAAGCTAATATCACTGTTACTGGCATATTCACTGGGCAAACGCGGCTGCTCTAATAACGCACTTAACAAACAAGCCAGCGACACCACAGCGCGACGGTCACCGTCGATAGTAAGCGACGACAAAATCATGTGGGCAAATCGCGGATGCGTTGGCAATTGTGCCGCCCGCTGACCGTGTTTGGTTAAACGCCTAGCGTCATTCACCAATTGTAAATCGCTGAGTAATTGCCAACAGTGTTGCTCAATGCTGGCGTTGGGCAATTCGATAAACGGCAACTGACTAAATTCTGTCACCTGCCAGCTCGCCACATCTAGGGTGAGAGGCAATAAATCACTTTGACTGATTTGACTAGCGCCGTGTTCCATCCGCCGTTCATAGTTGTCTTTGCTATAAAGCCGAATACAATGTCCAGGCGCCACTCGCCCTGCTCGACCACAGCGCTGTATAGCCGAAGCTTTGCTAATTTGCTGTAAGGTTAAACGGTTAGTTAGGGTGCTAGGGTGATAACTCGCGACCTTTTCTAAACCGCTATCAATGACCACTGTAACACCCTCAATAGTTATCGATGTTTCGGCAATATTGGTCGCTAATACGACCTTATAGCTGCCTTCAGGTGCGGGTGCTATTGCGTGGCGTTGCTCTTCGATGGACAAATCGCCGTACAATGCATGTACCGCAAACGACGAACTAAGCCGTTGTTGCAATAAGCCTTGTACCTGACGTATTTCGCCACTGCCAGGCAAAAAGACCAATATCGAACCGAGCTGTTGTTGTGTTTGCGCAATAATCACCCTAGCAACGTGTTCGGCTAATCGCTGCTGCCCAGTTAGCGGCTGATAATCAATAGTAACTGGATAGCTTTTGCCCTCGCTGTGTAAGTAAACCGCATCGGGTAATGCCGCCTCTAGATACTGGTTATCAATCGTTGCCGACATTAATAACAGACACAAATCGTCACGCAACCCCAACTGAATATCACGGGCTAACGCCAAGCCGAAGTCGGCGTGCAATGAACGCTCGTGAAATTCATCAAAAATAATCAAACCGACATCTGCCAGTTCATTATCATCGAGCATCATGCGAGTGAGAACACCTTCGGTCACAACCAGTAAACGGGTTTGCTTACCATACTTGCTATCATTGCGCATTTGATAACCAACCGTTTGCCCGACCGGCTCTCCCAAAAGTTGCGCCAGCCGTTGTGCCACCGTTCGCGTTGCGATGCGTCGAGGTTGAAGCATAATGATTTTTTTATTGGAAAACTTTGGCAGTGCTAATAGCCAAAGTGGTAAAACCGTCGACTTACCCGCTCCGGGTGGTGCGGACAGTACTAAAGTATGGCTGTGATTGATCGCCTGTAATGGGTTATGCTTTATTTGAGCAACGGGGTAGTGGTCAAGTGATGCGCTATCCATATATGCTAAACAGTATCGGTTACCGTGATGCTGTTATACCACAATTTTAGTTTCCAAGCTCTGTATCTAAGGTCTATTGCTCTTTGTGGTATAGATTTTGTTCGAATTAAAAGGCATTAAATCGAGGCGCTACAAGACCAGTATGGTGACTCCATACGACCGAGTTGCAACAATGAGAAAATAACTTTTAACCGAATCCAACAACCGACTATGCAGGACAGCGTTTATTGGGCAAAAGAGGTGTTATGCGATTATTCTTTGGTCTTGAACCAGACCAGCAAAGCAAACAACAAATCGACTTATGGCGGCAACAATTTGTCACCAATATCAATCACGTCGTCGCCCGCGATAACTTCCATATCACCCTGGTATTTTTAGGCCACACCCCAGCCGATAAGCTGCAAGCATTGTCATCAATGGCCGATAGGATATCGTCTTTACCGGTGGATATCTGCTTAAATCAAATAGACTGTTGGCCCAAGCCCAAGGTATTATTTTTACGCGCTCAACAACAAAGCGATAGATTAAACTCACTGGCTGCAAAGTTACAACAGGGCTGTCGCCAACTTGGCTTGGCGATTGACAAGCGCGAATACATTGCCCATTTAACCTTGGCCCGTAAAACCCAAGCTATTCCGGCGCTATCACAAGATGCCTACAACGCACTCAACTTTAACCTCCAGTTTCAACATTTTTGTTTATTTGAGTCAGTTTCAAAGCCTGACGGTGTGCGTTATCATGTGCGACTTCGTTGGCCGTTGAAGGTTAACCAAGCAACTTGAATTGGAACCATAAAAGGACATCTCAACTATGGGCTTGTATCTCAAATTATTAGCTGGCGCAATTCAGCCACGCGATGTATTTATTCCCATGGCAAGCCTAATTGTTGGCACGGGTCTATCGGCACTGCAATGGCCTGTTGATGGTGCCTTGTTCAGCAGTTGCATCATCTTAGTGTTTCTCGGTCAACTGGCTCTAAACTTAGCGTCTAACTATCAGCAGGCGTTCGTTAATAACAGAAAAGATCCGCAAACAAACCTTCATCAACACGCACTAACCAGCCAAATGGCCCTACGCCGATTGAGCTATATCAGCGCAATGATATTTGCCGTTTTGCTGTGGTTATTAATTAAAACCAGTGTCGGCTTTAGCGCAACAATAGCTCTATTAACAGTGGCCTTGTTGGTTTTGTTCGCCACCGCAATACGCTTAAAAACCTTGTATAGCAACCAACAGTTATACAGCTATAGCAAGCGCCATCTGGCGGCCTACGCAACGGGCAATGCTCTATTGCCATGCCTGATAAGTTTTTACCTGCAAACGGCTCAAATCACTGACTACGTACTTGCTGTAGCCTTTTGCGTTGCCCTACTTGCCTTGGTAGCTGGCTTGAGTAAACACATTAATGAATTTATAAAATGCCATCCATTACTCAACAGTGATAATCTGCCGCCTTCCTTGATCACCATGCTGGTTACTCAGTTTGTACTGCTGATCATCACCATCGCTTTGACTACCCTTGCGATTTACGCTCTCAACATTCCATGGTTAGCGCTGATATACATACTGGCATTGCCCGCTCTGTTTGCCGCTAACATTACCGTTAAACACATTCCGGAAGCCGATATTGCCAAAGCCCAACTGACTAAAGTCCAACTTGCCTACTTTGCCTTCTGGGTGTTATTCATCGTTGGCGTGATGATTCGCTAGGGTTTGTTGCAAAAAAAACGAACGCTGCAAGCGTTCGTTTTAATAAATCAATGCTTAACCGCTTTCGGCTCAGCGCTTAGTCGTCAACCTAGTTTTGCAATAACGCGCTGATCGTTGCGATGCCTGAACCCGTTGCGCCGGCAGCCCACAAGCTTGACGCCTGCTCGTTGTAACACGCTGCCAAGTCAATATGCACCCATCCTTTGGCGTCATTAGTCACAAAGCGAGATAAGAAGCCAGCGGCATTGCTCGCTCCGCCTGCACCACCGCCTTTTTGTGTCGTGCTATTTGCCGTATCGGCAAACGCCGATGGACATTTGGCTTGGTGAAATTTAGCCAATGGCAACTGCCATGCCGGATCGGCTTGCTGCTCTGCACTGACCAGCGTTTTTTGCGCTAATTGTTGATCAAGCGCGAAAATGGCGTTGTATTCTCCACCTGTGGCCATGACTGCGGCCCCTGTTAACGTGGCAGCATCAATAATCATCTCAGAGTTAAACTCACTGGCTTTAATCAAGCCATCCGCGAGTACTAATCGCCCTTCTGCATCAGTATTGGCAATTTCCACGGTGATACCGTTTTTATAGCTGAGTACATCACCCAACTTATAGGCATGACTGCTGATCATATTTTCGGCACAGCACAAGATTAACTTGACCCGCTTTTTCAAACCCGACTTAATCGCCAGTGCCAATGCGGCGGTTACTGTCGCAGCCCCCCCCATATCCGACTTCATCGAGAACATGCCTGCACTTGGTTTAATCGAATAGCCCCCTGAATCAAAGGTGATACCTTTACCAACCAGTGTTGCAAACACCGGCTGGTCAGCGTTTTGGCTTGGATTGTAATCGACAATCATCATACTCGGTGGGTTGACACTGCCTTTACCGACGTTGTAAATCCCAGTCCAGCCTTGCTCGGCTAACTGTTCACCAACAATCATTTCGATGCTAATCGCATCGCCTGCAACGGTTTTTAGAAAGCTCGCTGCGCTGTCACATAACGACTCTGGTACGATATCTGACGGCGTTTGGTTAATCAGGTTGCGTCCCCATGCGTAACAGCTGAGTTTGTCTGTTAAATACTTAACCTGGGCGTCACTTCCGGTAAACTCAACCGCTTCTAACTTACCCACTTTGGTAAAGCCCTGAGCAAATGCCCATTGACTCTGCTCGCACCAAAGATCGCCGACGAGTTTTGCCGAAGCGACACCTAAACTTTCTATCTTGCGCGCCGCTTCTTGAATGCTACGCAAATTATCCGCAGCGCCACCGGTGATATGAATATGGATATCGTCTTGATGAACACTGAATGGGTTATTGGCCTGCCAGTTACTCGGTTTAACAGTGGAAAGTTTAACAATGGCTGTTTGCGTCATGAAAATTCCTATTCAAACGTGTTGGACGACCGATGGTACGCCTGTATGGCTTGATTACCCGTTCGATCAATATAAGTGAATGTTTAATACGACAACGCTTGCCGTATTGTTTGCTATATAGCATAGTACATGAAAACAAGTAACTATGTCGCCACCTGGCGATGGTCACCAGCACTCGTTATAGCCGGTATCCATTAACGTGGTGTCTCCCTTGGTATAAATCAATATCGACAATGAAATTCTCCCCGCCATTAAAACAGTCCACGCTAATCAAACGCTATAAACGCTTCTTAGCGGATGTCATATTAGAAGATGGCTCGCAAACCACCTTACACGTAGCAAATACCGGTGCGATGACAGGGTGTGCACATCCCGGTGACACCGTCTGGTACAGTACGTCGGATAATCCCAAACGCAAATACCCATACAGCTGGGAATTAACCGAAACCGCGGATAACCATTTCATATGTGTCAATACCATCCGCGCCAATCAACTAGTGGAAGAAGCGATCACTAACCAGGTGATTGAAGAATTAGTCGGTTATTCGCGTATAAATCGCGAAGTTAAGTACGGCAGTGAAAACAGCAAGATTGATTTCTTGTTAAGCGACGGTAGCGCGCCTAATGCGTATATTGAAGTAAAAAGTGTCACCTTACTCGATAACTCTCAGGGCTTTTTTCCTGATGCGGTTACCGCTCGTGGGCAAAAACACCTGCGCGAGCTGATTGAAGTGAAACAATCTGGACACCGCGCGGTATTATTTTTCGCCGTACTTCACTCTGGTATTAACAGCGTAAAGCCGGCTCGGCACATCGATCATCAATACGGTTTATTAATTGATCAAGCGATGCGCGCCGGTGTTGAAATACTCGCTTACAAAGCTAGTTTTACCGGTGAGCAAATGGTCATAACCGATAAACTGGCGTTTTTAGCTGACTAGCGACCGCTATCTTCGGGGTTGTTCCGAGGCGACAGACACGAGCTAAAAACACGAGCTAAAAACAATGCGATAATAAAGCGCAGTGTTATTTTATCGAAACGACGAAGACCAGGCCGTGGCTGAGCGCTTTTTCAAGCGGTGAGTTCGGATGCACGACGTTACGTATTGTTATAGATGAGCGCCATTATCTAATTCGGCGCTATTTTTACCAATTTGTTCAGCCGTTAGGGTCTGGTTGGTACGCTATAAGATGATCTTTTTAACCTAAAAAATTGTCGTAGACGGCGAGATATAGGCGTTAAAATATGAAAAAATGCAATTTAAAGTGTAAAAACGCTTGATATTGGGAAATTAAACCTTATATTCCCTGTCAAACCTATAATGGGAAGCGTTTGTGGCTCAGTAATAATTTTTTTACAAATTCTTTGCCAGCTTTCAAACATTCTGTTATAGATAATCACATTAAATTAAATGCTAAAAGAGTAAGCAGTACTTTAGGAGATTCAGCATGCCAACAAACAACACACAAGCCATCGGCATTCTGGCATTAGCTGGCGTTGAGCCGTACGTTGAAAAAGCTGGTGAAGAATACATGAACCCAGCTCAAGAAGAGCACTTTAAGAAAATTCTCGAAGCGTGGCGTGCGCAACTACGTGCAGAAGTAGATCGTACCGTAACTCACATGAAAGATGAAGCGGCCAACTTCCCAGATCCTGTTGACCGTGCAGCTCAAGAAGAAGAGTTTAGCTTAGAACTTCGCACTCGCGATCGCGAACGCAAACTAATCAAGAAAATCGAGAAAACACTGCAGCTAATCGAAGAAGGTGATTTCGGTTTTTGTGACTCATGCGGCATCGAAATTGGCATCAAGCGTTTAGAAGCGCGCCCAACAGCTGATTTGTGTATTGAATGCAAAACCTTAGCTGAAATTAAAGAGCGTCAACTAGCAGGGTAACCCTTGTTTAAGCACGACTTTTTCGGTAATAAATCAGAGCGATCGCATGTTCAATATCGCGGTCGCTTCGCTCCCTCCCCCTCTGGTCACCTTCATTTTGGTTCGTTGATTGCCGCTCTTGGCAGTTATTTACAAGCGAAACACCAACGCGGCAAGTGGTTAGTCCGCATTGAAGATATTGATAAACCGCGAGAACAACTCGGTGCCGATAAGTCGATTCTCAGCACATTAGAAGCTTATGGCTTGTATTGGGATGAACAAGTTTTATATCAAAGTCAGCAAAGCGACCTTTACGATGCAGTTATTGCTGAATTATTAAATCAACGGATGAGCTATTACTGCCAGTGCACTCGAGCGCAGATAAAAGCCATTGGTGGCATTTATCAAGGTCATTGCAAACACCTCAATCTCAGCCCCGATGGCAGTGCACTGCGATTGATCAACCACCACCCAATTGGTCAGTTTAGCGACAAAGTACAAGGCGAGGTATTGGTGAATGCGGCGCTTAGTGGCGAAGATTTTATTATTCATCGTCGCGATGGGTTGTACGCTTATCAATTAGCGGTTGTTATTGATGATATTTATCAAGGCATAACCGAGGTGGTGCGAGGCTGTGATTTACTCGAACCAACCGCACGACAAATCACCTTGTACAAAACGCTGGCTCAGCCCCAACCCGATTATGCCCATTTACCGCTGGCGGTCACCGAACAAGGCTATAAGCTAAGCAAGCAAAATGCCGCTCCAGCTATTGACAAAACACATCCACAACCGGCGTTAATCAGCGCATTGACTTTTTTGGGGCAGCAGCCCGACCCGGCATTAGTCGACGCCAGTGTTGAACAAATTATTGGCTGGGCAATTGACCACTGGCAGTTGGACAAAGTACCACAGCGCCGAGAAATATCACTATAATATAAGCACATTGCCTTGTTGGCTCGAAAATTATCGGCAAATCATAGGCTTTTCGTTCTCTTTTTAAGCAAAAAGGAGTATGATCTCGCCTTATTTTTTGATTCCCATATGCAAAATTATTTTCGATGACCATGTTTAAGGCATTCATCAGGCTATTCAAATCGATGACAAACAAAGCGAAAACACAGCAAAGCAACACACTAGAATCCCCCTTGGTGTTCGCCCGAGATGAGCACAATGTGTCGCGTAATGAGCTCAGCGAGAACGCGTTAAAAGTGCTATATCGACTCAACAAAGGCGGCTATGATGCCTATCTTGTTGGTGGTGGCGTGCGCGATATTTTATTGGGTGAACACCCAAAAGACTTTGATATCGTCACCAACGCAACGCCAGAGCAAATTAAAAAGCTATTTCGCAATTGTCGCCTTATTGGACGCCGTTTTCGCCTTGCCCATATCGTCTTTGGTCGCGATATCATTGAAGTCGCAACATTTAGAGGCCATCACGACGAACAAAGCAGCGACAACCAAAAACAGTCTAAGCAATCAGCGCATGGCATGTTGTTACGGGACAATATCTACGGCACCATAGACGAAGATGCTGAGCGTCGAGATTTCACCATTAATGCCTTGTATTACAACATCGCCGACTTTAAAGTTTACGACTTTGCCAACGGTGTAGCCGATATTAAAAATCGGGTGATCCGATTGATTGGCGATGCCGAGACTCGCTATCGCGAAGATCCCGTGCGCATGCTAAGAGCGATTAGATTTGCCACCAAATTGGATATGCAAATTGAGCCGTCAACGCGCGAACCGATTAAGCGATTAGCGCCGCTAATGGCCCATATTCCACCCGCGCGAATGTTTGAAGAGTACATGAAACTATTTTTGGGTGGCAAGGCTGAACAAAACTTCGACATGCTTGCCGAATACCAATTACTTGAGTATTTTTTCCCGCATATCGCCAGTGATATGAAAGCCGATGACAACAGCGCCTCGGTGCAATTTGTTCGCAAGGTGTTGCGCAACACAGATCTGCGTATTAACCAAGGAAAACGCGTTACCCCAGCATTCTTACTTGCCGCGATGTTGTGGCACCGCATTGAAAGCCAACTTAATACGCTGACTGAACAACAGCAGATGCCGTTTCAAGACGCCTTTTTTACCGCTATGAACGAAGTGATGGCTGAGCAGCAACGCTGTATTGCTATTCCTAAACGTTTTCAATTACCGATGAAAGACATTTGGTTCTTACAGCACAAACTACCGCATAGAGAAGCGAAAAAAGCGTTTAAAACATTAGAGCACCCTCGTTTTCGCGCCGGTTATGACTTCTTGTTAATTCGCTCTGAGGTTGAACAGGGTGACCTTGTTGAGCTGGCTAACTGGTGGACCCACTTTCAACACGCCTCAGCCGATACCAAACAGCAGATGTTAAAGAGCTTTAAACCCACTCGCTCGCGTCGACGTCGCAGCCCACGCAAGCGCAAAAAGGTCGCCGAATAATGAGTATTGACGTTTTCATCGGTTTGGGTAGTAACCTCGAGCAACCCGACACGCAAATAGAGCGCGCCTTACAAGCCATGGGCAAAATTAAAGACAGCAATCTCATTAAAGTGTCGTCGTTGTACAGCAGTAAACCGATGGGGCCACAAGATCAGCCCGATTACATGAACGCCGTTGCCCTATTGAGCACCACATTAGCTGCAGAAGCGCTACTAGACCAATTACAACACATCGAACACGCGTTTGGTCGAGTGAGAAAAGATCAGCGCTGGGGCGCCCGTGTACTCGACTTAGACATTTTATTATATGGCCAACACGTGATAAATACCGAGCGCTTAACCGTACCACATTACGGCATGAAGCAAAGAGAGTTCGTTATCTATCCGTTGGTTGAAATAATGCCTGAACTGCAATTACCCGACGGGACTGCAGCGCTAGAACTGCAACAAAACCTCAACAAAAACGGTTTGTTTGTGGTTAAGCAATTGCACATTTAATTTGAATGTGTCAAGGTTAGCAACCTTATTTTTACAACCCATATACATGATATTGCGAATAGTATTATGAGTAGAATTACTGTAAGTACCCTGCAAAAAATGAAGCAGGAAGGGCAAAAAATATCCACCATCACTGCCTATGACGCCAGCTTTAGTCACTTGTTTGATCAAGCTGGAATTCATGCGATGTTGATCGGTGATTCACTCGGAATGGTCTTACAAGGCCAAGCGGATACCTTACCCGTTACGGTTGATGATATTTGTTATCACACCAAGTGTGTTCGCGCTGGTGCCGATAAAGCATTGATCCTCGCCGATTTGCCGTTTATGAGTTACGCAACCCCTGAACAAACGTATGACAACGCAGCTAAGCTAATGCGCGCAGGCGCGAACATGGTGAAGCTTGAAGGTGGAGCGTGGCTTGTTGACACCATCAAGGGCCTTGTCGAGCGCAGCGTCCCAGTATGCGGTCATTTAGGTTTAACCCCACAATCAGTAAATGTATTTGGCGGGTTCAAAGTCCAAGGGCGCGACAATGATAAAGCACGCCAAATGATTGACGATGCTAAACAGTTAGAGGCGGCTGGAATTCAACTACTGGTACTTGAATGTATCCCTGTCGAGTTGGCAAAAGCAATTACCGAGGCACTAACCATTCCGGTTATCGGCATTGGCGCAGGTAACGTGACTGACGGACAGATTTTAGTGATGCATGACGCCTTCGGTATTTCAGTTGGTAAAATCCCTAAGTTCTCACGCAACTTTTTACAAGATACAGGCGATATTCGCGCAGCCGTTGCCCTGTATAAGTCTGAGGTTGAGTCAGGAAATTTCCCTGGTCCCGAGCACACCTTTAACTAGGAGCAAAGTACAATGCAAACGGTAAGTCAGATTGCACAACTGCGCACAATCGTTCGTCAATGGCGTCAACAAGGTTTAACGGTTGGTTTTGTACCGACGATGGGCAACCTACATCAAGGCCATATTTCTTTGGTGAATGAAGCACATAAACACGCCGATAAAGTTGTTGCCAGTATTTTTGTCAATCCGATGCAATTTGGCGCTAACGAAGATATTGATAACTACCCACGTACTTTAGCCGATGACCAACAAAAGTTGGTTGATGCCAATTGTGATTTACTATTTACACCGACACCTGAGATTATTTACCCCAAGGGGTTAGACAATCAAACCTATGTTGAAGTCCCAGATGTATCAGCCGGTTACTGTGGCGAATCACGACCCGGTCATTTTCGCGGTGTCGCAACTGTGGTCTGCAAGTTATTCAACCTAGTACAACCAGATGTCGCGTGTTTTGGATTAAAAGACTATCAGCAGGTACAGGTCATCCAAACCATGGTAGAAGACTTATCGATACCGATTGATATTATTCCTGTGGCGACGATGCGAGAGGCGTCGGGCTTGGCGATGAGCTCGCGCAACAATTACTTAACCGAGCAACAAAAAGTCACCGCAGCTCAGTTGAGCCAGACTCTTAACTGGCTAGCTGAACAACTCAACAACGGGCAGATAGTCAAAGGTAGCTACGATGCCTTATTAGAGCAAGCTAGTGAAAAAATTAACGCCACGGGTATGAAAACGGATTACATTCATATTGCCAATGCACGGACACTGGCACCGGCAACCCCCGATGACCACAAGCTCGTTATTCTGGCCGCCGCACATTGCGGTAAAGCGCGGTTAATCGACAATTTACAAGTTGAGTTGAACGGAGCCAATTAGCACGGCCTGTTAACTGTGTTTCATCGACTAATAAAAAAGGAGGTTATAACCTCCTTTTTTATTAGGTTTGACCCGTCCTAGGCGTTAATCGACTGCAGCAACGATTGGATATGCTGCAAGCTCGTGGCGGCTATTTGTTTTTGTTCGTCAAGGATATCTTGTAAGATCTCTTTACTGGTAAGTGGGTTAGCAAGTACGACGCGGAACACGAGGGTTTTGCGACCGTTGTACTTGTCGACTTCAATACGAGTACGAGACACAAACGATTTGCCATTTTCTCGCTGCGACTTTTGAATAAATTTAGTTAATTTATCGAGCAGCTTATTAATTTGCAGTGACTGCTGTTGATCGGCAGTAGCTAAAAACGTTTGCACTGCCTGTGGCACATAACGATAGGTCAATAAGCACAGCTCGGGCTCACTGATCAACTCAAAGTCTCTGTCTTGCTCGATCAGAGTAGCAAAGTATTTTGCTTTTTCGATACTTTGATTAATAAGCAGTTCATAGCCTGGACGCGAGATAATGTGCAAGCTTGCATAGACCATCATCGCCATACCTGGACGCGAGCCTTCCAACGTGTGTGAACCTAAATCTTTTGAACCACGGCGCAATATATACTCGGCGTGATGTTCAATTGAAGCGACACTCGCCGGGTTTTTAAACACCACCAATCCAGCCCCCATTGGCACATACATTTGTTTATGTGCGTCAATGGTCACCGAGTCTGCTAACTCGATACCGGATAACAAATGACGGTATTTATTCGATAGCAAGGTGGCCCCGCCCCAAGCGGCATCAACGTGGAAGTGACAGCCAAAGCGTTTGGCGATAGCCGCCATATCGACTAATGGGTCAACGTTGCCGGTTTCAGTTGTCCCTGCAACACCCACGATAGACATCACCTTGATATTGTCTTTTTCAAGTTGCTGACAGGTTTGTTCAAGTGCCTCAATATCAATTCGATTGTGACTATCTGTGGTAATTGAGATGACGGATTCACGCCCAATACCAAGAATATCCGCCGCTTTTTTTAGCGAGTAATGGCCGCGTTCAGATACTAAAATGGCCACGCCTTGATAGCCGTAGTGTTGCAACGCTTTGTGCAAGCCTTGTTGAGCGACGCCTTTAAAGTCGCCATCCGCTTTGAGCAGATTATTACGCGCTACCCATAACGCGGTAATATTAGCGACAGTCCCCCCAGAACAAAACGCTCCCAGTGAGTGATCTGCACTGTGCATAAATTCGTGATAGAAACTATCACCTTGGTTGTAAACCAATCGGTGCATCATACCAAGCACTTGGCGCTCTAACGGAGTAAATGCCTTTGAAGTTTCTATTTTGACTAGGTTTTGATTTAAGCCCGTCATCAGTTTCGACAAGGGCAGCAAAAAGTATGGCAAAGCCGATGTCATGTGACCGATAAAACTCGGCGCCGATGTATGCACCGACTGCGAAATTAATTTATCGAGTAAGTGATGGGTGTGGTCTGACACGTACTGAGGTTGCTCTGGAATATGCGATTGAGCGAAATCCTTCTCAATCTCAGACAGCGGCTTTTCGGTAGCAACAATGGATTTTGCTAAAAAGCCGTTTAAATTCTGTGAAATCTCCGCCTCAATGCGGCCGAGAGTCGAATCCGGCGCTTCAGGAATGGTGAAAATTTGATGTAATGTTTCAAGCGTCGCTTCAGCTGCTCGTTTATTTGTTGTCATAACCGTTTTGCAGCAACTGTGTGCCGCTGTTCAATTGTTTACTTTTTTATATCGCGGACTTTAATAAAAATCGACTCAAATGTCTGTATATTTTGCGAAAAAAAGTATCATTAAAATTATTTTGAAAGCGATATTATAAATATTCGCCAACAAAAAACCAAAATCAAAAACTACAACATCTACAGTTACTACTCAGGCTTACCGCAGCGCCTTAGGGACGCAGGATGGCAGATGGTAAAACTCGCCTGGCCCACTATGATCGCAGCGATATGGTGAGCTGGTAACACGTTTGTCCGCTTGCTTGATACTTTGCTTCAAACGGCGTGATTGGTTGCTCATCGTTTACCTCGGTTATTTTACCTTGATAACCAGCAATTTGTGCGGCATGCAAAAACTCTTCTAAATACAAGCGCCAATTGCTTCTAAGGTGCAAGGTTTTACCAACTTTGACAATATAACCGAACACGGCACTACCGTGCCAACGACGTTGCACATGTTTCGCCTTTGGCCACGGATTCGGGTAGAGAATGTAGTGTTGCTCAACCGGCCAATTGGCTTCTACCACAAGGCGATAAAAGTCATTTAAATCAGCTCTGACAAGGACATAATTATCCGCTTGCCATACATCGTCGACATTGCGTGAAATTCGATTATCGGATTTATCAACGCCGACCACCAGAGCATCGGGGTAACGCGACGCCAAAATACGACTGCTTTGACCAACGCCACAGCACGCATCGAGAATAATTGGCCCCTGGTGCCGTTGCACCAGTTCATTTACTTGGTCAAAGGCCGAACGGGTATGTTCGGCAATTGGCTTTTTAAATTCATGCGTGAGGTGTTTATTAACAATCTCAGTTAAGTTGTCATGAATACCCGGTTGGTTGGTGATAATTTGTTTTGAATCGCCAAACGACATTAGCTACGCAATCCTATGCCTTTGTTAATAAGGTACATGGCAATTGAGTATAGCACGACAACAAAAATGCAGATCACTGAGAATGCCATGGTTAAGCTAACGTCACTGGTCCCTAAAAAGCCGTAACGAAATGCATTTACCATATATACGATAGGATTGATCTTAGAAACGCCCTGCCAAAACTCCGGCAACAGCGAAATCGAATAAAACACCCCACCCAAGTACGTTAATGGCGTTAATACGAACGTTGGGATAATAGAAATATCATCAAAACTACCCGCAAACACGGCATTGATCAGACCGCCTAGGGCAAATACCGCAGAGGTTAATACCACGGTAATCATTACCACGGCAATATTGTGAATTTGTAAATCAACAAACAGCATGGCAATGCAAGACACTATCAGGCCAACCAATATGCCACGGCACATTCCACCGCCAACATAGCCAGCAACAATAACCCAGTTTGGTACCGGTGCGACCAACATCTCTTCGACATTGCGTTGCCATTTCGCACTAAAAAACGATGAGGCTACGTTTGAGTATGAGTTGGTAATTACCGCCATCATGATCAAACCCGGAACGATAAATGACATGTAGTCAAAACCGCCCATCTGACCTATGCGCGAACCAATCAACGAGCCAAAGATGACAAAATACAGACTGATAGTAATCGCAGGGGGTACCAAAGTTTGCACCCAAATACGAGTAAAACGATGAATTTCTTTGTGTAAGATACTGCTCAAGGCAATACGGTTTTGTGTACTTATCATTATTCAGCCTCTGCTTGTTGATCAGCTTTATTAGCAACCAGTCTGACGAACAGCTCTTCTAAACGGTTGGTTTTGTTGCGCATGCTCTTCACTGCAACACCTTGTGCGCTAAGTTGGTCAAACACCGAGTTAATCGGCTGTGACTTATCGACATCAACCTCGATAGTGTGCTCATCAATGTAGCGCAATTGATAGCCTTGCAGCGTAGGGGGCTCACTCATCGCTTGTGTGTCAAAGACAAAGGTTTCAACGTGCAATTTTGCCAATAAGTTTTTCATCGACGTATGCTCTACAATGCGACCTTTGTCGATAATCGCGATATTGCGACACAGCATTTCCGCTTCTTCTAGGTAATGAGTGGTTAGGATAATGGTGATACCTTGCGCATTGAGCTGACGCAAGTAGTCCCACATATGGCGGCGCAACTCAATATCAACTCCAGCAGTCGGTTCATCGAGAATGAGCACTTTAGGTTCGTGCATTAACGCTCTTGCAATCATTAATCGACGCTTCATGCCGCCCGATAAATTTCGCGATGGTTGATCTTTTTTATCCCACAGTTCTAACTGCTTTAAATATTTTTCTGCGCGTATGGTCGCCTCTTTGCGAGGTACGCCGTAGTAACCAGCTTGGTTGACCAATATTTTCATCGGTGCTTCAAACTGGTTAAAGTTAAACTCTTGTGGTACTAAGCCAAGAAAGCTCTTGGCCAGATCGAGTTCATTATCAATATTATGACCAAATACCTCGACTTGACCTTCGGTTTTGTTAACCAGTGAGGTCACTACGCCAATCGTGGTTGACTTACCGGCACCATTGGGGCCTAACAAAGCGAAAAAATCGCCCTCATCAACTTGTAGATCAAGCCCTTTTACGGCGACAAACCCGCCTTTATAAACCTTTCTTAAACCGGCAATTTTTAATGCAGGAGTCATAATACATTCCTCTTTCCCAATTACACGATAAATGTGGGCGTTATTAAATTATTCAACTCTAGGGCGTGTTTATATTTGTTTAATACAAACACGCCCTAGCCATTTTTTTATTGATGTTTATCACTAAAAATCACGTATACTGACCGGTATTATGAACATTCAAAAATCCGCCATAAAAGACGCTATTATTGCTCAATTACAGCAGCAACTAAACGATGCTTTACTCTCTGCCAATAATGCCAGGCTAGCCGCCATCGACGAGCAAAGCGTCGCCGAAACTCAATATGATACATTGGGTATTGAAGCGTCTTACTTGGCGCATGGACAGAGTGAGCGAGCCGCGCAATTAATGCAGCAAATTAATGCGTACTCAGCCCTCGAGTTGCGGCAGTTTGACCTTGACGATGCGATAGCAATGAGTGCTTTGGTCAGTGTCGGTTTAGCCAATGACAAAACTAACTGCCAACACTACTTCATCGGTCCACATGCCGGTGGCATAAAAGTAACAATACGAGGTAAATTGATCACCGTGATCACCCCAAAAGCGCCCCTTGGCAAGCACCTAATCGGCTTATATCTAGAGGATCGCGTTGACTGGCCTGAACAAACCGAACACCATCGCATCATTACCGACATCTGCTAACTGTCCGGCCTGATAACAACACGTTATGCACCACCGTCTAAGGTAGCGCGTCGTCAGCCCATGTTGCTATTGTAACAGCGCCTTTAATTGCTGCATATCAACCGCTTTATCGTCGACTTTGACATAGGCTACCGCATCGCTATAAACAATGCTCGATTCGATAACACCCGGCAGTTTGGCTAGGCTATCGGCCATTTGCTTGGCGTGAGACTCGTCACTTAAGTTAACGTGAAAGCTTAAACTTTTTGACTTCGCAACAGGTTTCATACCCAAAGCGAGAATCAACCACAGCATCGATAACCCCGCTGCCAGTAAAAATACGTGTTCACGCCCCCACATCGCGGTGATCATTCCACCCAGTGCACCACCCAAAAAAGCCCCTAAAAACTGACAACTAGAGAATATTCCCATCGCCGAGCCTTTTTGACCTGCGGGCGCGATGCGTGATAAGTTTGCGGGCATCGTTGCTTCTAAATAGTTAAAAGCGATAAAAAATAACACCACAAGTAGCACCAACAACCACAACTGCTGCTGATTTTGCCACAGCGTAAATTGCGTGACTATCATCAAAGCAATAGCACCACAAAACGCTAGTTTTTCTTTATTGTGCTTAATCGCCAAAATCATCACCGGTACCATTAACACAAACGAGACCAGTAACGCAGGCAAGTATAATTGCCAATGCTTTGCCGCGGCAAAGCCAACTTCTGTAAGCATTACCGGTAAAACGACAAACATTGCGGTCAGTGCCATGTGCAAAATAAGTACTCCGGCATTAAGACGCAGCAGTTGGCTGTCTTTAAGCATGTCGATAAGTGCGGTTGGTGCGGCGACTAAGTCGCCTTTAGGAGCGCTAGTAACCGCATTAGGGACCACAAAAAACACCAGTAAAACGCCCAGTACAGCAAACACGGCCGTTACATAAAAAATACCGGCTAAACCATAGTCATCGGCAATCAACGGCCCTAATACCATGGCTACGGCAAATGACAAACCAATAAACATACCTATCGTTGCCATTACTTTAGGGCGCTGTTCTTCGCGGGACAAGTCGGCTGCTAAGGCCAAGGTAGCACTGGCAATAGCGCCCATTCCCTGTAGTGCTCGACCAAACACCACACCGTAAACCGAATCAGACCAAGCAGCCACTAAACTACCGAGGAAAAAGACCAACAAACCACTGATAATAACGGGCTTACGACCAAATTTATCGGACAGTATACCCATGGGAATTTGCAGTAACGCCTGAGTGAAACCGTATGCTCCAATCGCCAGACCGAGCCATACAGGGCTATAACCTTGCAGTTGAACACCATAAATAGCGAATACGGGTAAAATCATGAATAAGCCAATCATGCGCATGCCGAACACCATGGCCAACGACAGCGAGGCTTTTTTCTCAATACTATTTAAAGCGTTTGTACTCATTGATTATTGTTTGTCATATAACGAAATTAGATAGGCAAATTTTAGCACGAACTAACAACCAAGATAAACGCTTATAGTGCACTCTGCTAGTTACTCATGTGTGCGCCAAGCGCTTGACGTTGTGAGTCACTGAGGGCTTGGGGCTGATTGCTTTGATAGTCAAAATGAACCATTACCGCACTGCCCTGTGCACATAAATTATCACCCTGGTACAAGGCGTGTTTTACCGTAAACGAACTATTGCCGATGCGATCAATTGAGGTTTGAATTTCTACGTCTTGGCCGTAGTAAATTTGGGCGAGAAAAGTAACTTCTATTTTCGCCACGATTAATGGCCAACGCGTTAAATCGAGCTGCGGGTTAAATAGTTTAAAAATTGGTGTGCGTGCATTTTCAAACCAAATGGGTAAGCGGCTGTTGTTGATATGGCCGAGAGCATCGGTGTCGCTAAATGCGGGACTGAGTGAATAATGAAACATATAAATACTTTGAATTTTAATTAAAACCACGTAACCTTATCGACAATTTATTCTTTTGAACAGCGATACGCAATAAAAACAATGACAGATTTTATCGAAGTTTATGACAACGTCTTATCGGCAGATTTTTGCCAAGACTTTATCAAGCAGTTTAACTCGAGTCCGCATAAAGTATCTGGCCGTACTGGTGGTGGCGTTGATACCAGTAAAAAAATAAGTGAAGATATTTACCTTAATGAACATCGCGAATTCCACCCCGCATTACGGCAAATTTTCGACGCCACAAGCAACGCACTCGCAGACTATGTGAGTAAGTATTACTTTAGCCTTATCAGTGGCATAAGCATTACCTTAAAGCATCCAAAAACCGGTCAACCAACACTGCTAACCGCTGAGAACTTTGACGAAGTTGGTCGTCCCAATGCGCTACATTTACTGCGCTATCTGTATCGCATCGCGCCAATTAATGCGCAAAAATATCAACAGGGTGTTGGCAATTACAATTATTGGCATTCAGAGATTTACCCGCAGCCTAATGGCAACGCACCACTGCATCGGGTATTGCTGTTTTTAATTTATCTAAACGACATTGAAGAAGGTGGAGAAACCGAGTTTTTCTATCAACAAAAAGCGATTAAACCGAAAGCGGGCAGCATTGTTATCGCACCGTGCGGGTTTACCCACACCCACCGAGGTAACGTGCCACTATCAAATGATAAATACGTTCTTACCTCTTGGCTAATGTTCAATCCCGCAGAGCAAATTTATACGGGCTAACAATACTAGCGGATAAAAAAATAAAGCCAACATCGTTGGCTTTATTTTTACTGCGCGTTATAAAAAGCGCTTGAGAAGTCTATCGAGCTTCGTCAACTTCAAGCGACGCAATAGTTCTTTCGGCTTGTCGGGGTAATCAGCCATCGCTTCGATATCATCAACACTGTTAACGCGCGTGGTTTTTGCCAATATCGTATCCCGCTCTTTGTGCCACTGCGTCAAAAGTTGCTGCTTTTTATCACTTAGCAATAAACCGTTCTCTAGATCTAACGCCCACGCCCTTGGGTTGAGGTTGCTACCTGTTATTAAGTGATAACAATCGTCGGCAACTACCCCTTTCAGGTGATAGCTGTTGTCAGCGTCCTTCCACAAGTGAATATTTAACTGACCGTTGTCAATAAAGCGACTGTGGCGTTTAATAAAATTGCGCAACAGCGTCTCGTAGATATAGGGAACAATGCCAATCGTTGAAAAGTTTTTACTATCCGCGATATAGAAATCATTAGCAGTTTTGTCGCCCACCACGATGGTGACGCGCACACCGTTGTTCAACGCTTTTTGCAAATCAGCACTAAGTTGCTTTGGAAAATTAAAATACGGGGTAAATACGAACAGCTCTCGTTCGGCAACGCGAAATACTTTGCGGACTACTGCGTTTAGCTTATTTGAACGCACGCCTAAGCCAACAAGCGGCATAACACTTAAGTTGGTATCTGTTTGCGTTCGCCCACGAACCGTGTAGCGACTCTTGCGCAAATTTGCCTTGAGTCGTTTAACCATATCCTTGAGTGCCGTCTTGCCGGGCACCTCAGGTACGTTTAACTTGGGTGCCAAGCCACTGCTAACAAAGTACTTATTCAAATAGTGAACGAAACTATCCGCAAGATCGCCGTTGTGAAACAAGTGATATCTATCACAGCGGTACTTGTCGTTATAGTGAAGATATACGTTATTGATACTGGCACCAGTAAACAATAATGTGTCATCAATAATATAACCTTTTAAATGCAGAACACCCAGAAACTCACGACGCTTTACCGGTACCCCATACACATTAATATCGTGCTCGTATTGCGCTGACATATCCAAGTACAATTGGCGATTGCCCAGTGACTTTGCTTCGCCAATTAAACCGCGCTGGGCGCGATGAAAATCGACGAATACATTCACCTCAAGCTCTGGTCTCGCCTGTTTCGCTTGGTATATTAACTGTAATATCTCACGCCCAGCCTCGTCGTCTTGTAAATATAAGGCGGTAATATATATTCGTTTTTTAGCATTGCTAATTAGCGTTTTCAGACGTTGCTGATATTCGCTCGGAGAATACAAAAATTCAACCTGTTCGGCCTCGAGCGGAATCGTGTCTTTAACGGATAGCACTTTGTTACGGGTAAATATCATTCAAACAATACACTGTTAATTTGTACCTGATTATAAACGTATTTAAGACGAATTAAATAGCTAAGCTAGGCTATTTTAAAACTGATTGCGGTTTTATATAGCACTGCAGTTAAAATAACAGCATGCTAACTAGGGCGCTAAAGCGACCAAAATACATGAATAAGACACTTCGAAACGAGTAGAAATACATGAATAAGACACTTCGAAACGAGTAGAGGTCCCAGCCAAAAACATGCTGGGATGACGTACACGGATGTACTAATGCCGCGGGTGCATGGATGCGCAGGATCGGCGACGGCGATACCTTTCTAGAAACGACTCAACGTCATCCTGGAATCGCGCAGCGATGTCCGGGACCTCCTTGAGCGCGCAGAGGCTTAAAAAAATTTAATCTACACAAAGCAAAAAAGGCTGCACAATGTGCAGCCTTTCTTTTAATTGGAAGCCTGGCGATGACCTACTCTCACATGGGAACTCCCACACTACCATCGGCGCTACTTCGTTTCACTTCTGAGTTCGGCATGGGTTCAGGTGGTTCCAAAGTGCTATTGTCGCCAGACAAAAAACTTTTATACATGGATGTATTTATGTCGCGATGCCATGGATGGCTTGGAGCGACGTCTCCACGTATTTAATAATCTGGAAAGCGATATTTACTCAATTCTTAATCATGCGTGATGATTATCAGACCATACACACCAGAGTAAAACCTCTTGGGTGTTGTATGGTTAAGCCTCACGGGCAATTAGTATCAGTTAGCTCAACATCTCACAACGCTTACACACCTGACCTATCAACGTCGTAGTCTCCGACGACCCTTTAGGGGACTCAAAGTCCCAGTGAGAACTCATCTCAAAGCCTGCTTCCCGCTTAGATGCTTTCAGCGGTTATCAGTTCCGAACATAGCTACCCGGCAATGCCACTGGCGTGACAACCGGAACACCAGAGGTTCGTCCACTCCGGTCCTCTCGTACTAGGAGCAGCCCTCTTCAATTCTCAAACGCCCACGGCAGATAGGGACCGAACTGTCTCACGACGTTCTAAACCCAGCTCGCGTACCACTTTAAATGGCGAACAGCCATACCCTTGGGACCGACTTCAGCCCCAGGATGTGATGAGCCGACATCGAGGTGCCAAACACCGCCGTCGATATGAACTCTTGGGCGGTATCAGCCTGTTATCCCCGGAGTACCTTTTATCCGTTGAGCGATGGCCCTTCCATACAGAACCACCGGATCACTATGACCTACTTTCGTACCTGCTCGACGTGTCTGTCTCGCAGTTAAGCTGGCTTATGCCATTGCACTAACCGTACGATGTCCGACCGTACTTAGCCAACCTTCGTGCTCCTCCGTTACACTTTGGGAGGAGACCGCCCCAGTCAAACTACCCACCAGACAGTGTCCCCATCCCAGATTATGGGACCAGGTTAGAACATCACGCATACAAGGGTGGTATTTCAAGGATGGCTCCACGAATACTGGCGTACTCGCTTCAAAGCCTCCCACCTATCCTACACATGTAGGAGCAATGTTCACTGTCAAGCTATAGTAAAGGTTCACGGGGTCTTTCCGTCTAGCCGCGGGTATACGGCATCTTAACCGCAAATTCAATTTCACTGAGTCTCGGGTGGAGACAGTGTGGCCATGATTACGCCATTCGTGCAGGTCGGAACTTACCCGACAAGGAATTTCGCTACCTTAGGACCGTTATAGTTACGGCCGCCGTTTACCGGGGCTTCGATCATGAGCTTCGCTTGCGCTAACCCAATCAATTAACCTTCCGGCACCGGGCAGGCGTCACACCGTATACGTCATCTTACGATTTAGCACAGTGCTGTGTTTTTAATAAACAGTTCCAGCCACCTGGTTACTTCGACTGGCCTCAGCTTAGGGAGCAAGTCCCATCACCAGAGCCAGCGTACCTTCTCCCGAAGTTACGGTACTATTTTGCCTAGTTCCTTCACCCGAGTTCTCTCAAGCGCCTTAGTATTCTCTACCTAACCACCTGTGTCGGTTTGGGGTACGGTTCCTTATAATCTGATGCTTAGAAGCTTTTCCTGGAAGTATGGCATCAACAACTTCAACTCCGTAGAGTCTCGTCTCGTATCTCAGCCTTAAGGAAATCCGGATTTACCTAAATCTCCAGCCTACATACTTTCACATGGACAACCAACGCCATGCTTGCCTAGCCTGCTCCGTCCCTCCTTCGCAATTATAAGAAGTACAGAAATATTAATCTGTTTCCCATCGACTACACCTTTCGGTCTCGCCTTAGGGGCCGACTTACCCTGCCCTGATTAACATGGGACAGGAAACCTTGGTCTTTCGGCGTGGGGGTTTTTCACCCCCATTATCGTTACTCATGTCAGCATTCGCACTTCTGATACCTCCAGCATGCTTTACAACACACCTTCAACGGCTTACAGAACGCTCCCCTACCACTTAATCCTAAGATTAAATCCGCAGCTTCGGTGCTATGTTTAGCCCCGTTACATCTTCCGCGCAGACCGACTCGACTAGTGAGCTATTACGCTTTCTTTAAAGGATGGCTGCTTCTAAGCCAACCTCCTAGCTGTCTGGGCCTTTCCACATCGTTTCCCACTTAACATAGACTTTGGGACCTTAGCTGGCGGTCTGGGTTGTTTCCCTTTCCACGACGGACGTTAGCACCCGCCGTGTGTCTCCCGGATATCACTCACTGGTATTCGGAGTTTGCAAAGGGTTGGTAAGTCGGGATGACCCCCTAGCCTTAACAGTGCTCTACCCCCAGTGGTGTTCGTCCGAGGCTCTACCTAAATAGATTTCGGGGAGAACCAGCTATCTCCCGGCTTGATTAGCCTTTCACTCCGACCCACAAGTCATCACCGCATTTTTCAACATACGTGTGTTCGGTCCTCCAGTTGATGTTACTCAACCTTCAACCTGCCCATGGGTAGATCGCCGGGTTTCGGGTCTATGCCCTGCAACTAAACGCGCAGTTAACACTCGCTTTCGCTACGGCTCCCCTAATCGGTTAACCTTGCTACAGAACATAAGTCGCTGACCCATTATACAAAAGGTACGCAGTCACCCGAAGGCTTCCACTGCTTGTACGTATGCGGTTTCAGGTTCTATTTCACTCCCCTCACAGGGGTTCTTTTCGCCTTTCCCTCACGGTACTGGTTCACTATCGGTCAGTTAGGAGTATTTAGCCTTGGAGGATGGTCCCCCCATATTCAGACAGAATTTCACGTGTTCCGTCCTACTCGATTTCACGGCAAGGTCATTTTCGTGTACGGGACTATCACCCTGTATCGTCAAGCTTTCCAGCTTATTCCACTAATTCACAAACCGCTTAAGGGCTAATTCCCGTTCGCTCGCCGCTACTAAGGAAATCTCGGTTGATTTCTTTTCCTCGGGGTACTTAGATGTTTCAGTTCTCCCGGTTCGCCTCGTTAAGCTATGTATTCACTTAACGATACCCGCCTTATGACGGGTGGGTTTCCCCATTCGGAAATCTGTGCCTATAACGCCTTTTATCGGCTCAACACAGCTTATCGCAGATTAACACGTCCTTCATCGCCTCTAACTGCCAAGGCATCCACCACATACGCTTAGTCACTTAACCATACAACCCCAAAAAGTTTCGCTTGGTCTTTGGTGTTTATACTGCCTTGTCTTCGTTAATTGTTTGGTCATTACCAAAAGGTAACTCCCAGCACAATAAACTCGACGGCGTTGTCTAAACCTCAAACCCCTACGCGAAATCGCGTATTTGGATAACCCAGTGACAAAGCTGGGTTCAAATGTATGTCTGACATTTTCACGCATTCATTAAGAATGTCTTGAGTAAGTAATAACCTTTCGATTATTACCAAATGAAAACACAAGGAATATGTTTTCAAGTTTTGGTATTTATATCTAATGCAACACCGTGCGACACGTTGTTGCCAATATAAACACCGGGTTTAATATCAGCTTTCCAAATTGTTAAAGAGCATCATGCAATTGCATGCGAATGTTATCATTCAATTTGTGTGAACACTCAAAAGACAGTGTTTTACTTAAGGTAAGGAGGTGATCCAACCCCAGGTTCCCCTAGGGTTACCTTGTTACGACTTCACCCCAGTCATGAATCACAAAGTGGTAACCGTCCTCCCGAAGGTTAAACTAGCTACTTCTTTTGCAACCCACTCCCATGGTGTGACGGGCGGTGTGTACAAGGCCCGGGAACGTATTCACCGCGGCATTCTGATCCACGATTACTAGCGATTCCGACTTCATGGAGTCGAGTTGCAGACTCCAATCCGGACTACGACGGACTTTATGGGATTCGCTCCACCTCGCGGTCTCGCTGCCCTTTGTATCCGCCATTGTAGCACGTGTGTAGCCCATCCCGTAAGGGCCATGATGACTTGACGTCGTCCCCACCTTCCTCCGGTTTATCACCGGCAGTCTCCTTAGAGTTCCCGCCCAAAGCGCTGGCAAATAAGGATAGGGGTTGCGCTCGTTGCGGGACTTAACCCAACATTTCACAACACGAGCTGACGACAGCCATGCAGCACCTGTCTCAGAGTTCCCGAAGGCACCAAACTATCTCTAGTAAGTTCTCTGGATGTCAAGGGATGGTAAGGTTCTTCGCGTTGCATCGAATTAAACCACATGCTCCACCGCTTGTGCGGGCCCCCGTCAATTCATTTGAGTTTTAACCTTGCGGCCGTACTCCCCAGGCGGTCAACTTAGCGCGTTAGCTACGCTACCCACGAATCAAGTTCACAGACAGCTAGTTGACATCGTTTACGGCGTGGACTACCAGGGTATCTAATCCTGTTTGCTCCCCACGCTTTCGTGTCTCAGCGTCAGTATTTGTCCAGGTGGCCGCCTTCGCCACTGATGTTCCTTCCAATCTCTACGCATTTCACCGCTACACTGGAAATTCCACCACCCTCTACAATACTCTAGACAGCCAGTTCGAAATGCAGTTCCAAGGTTGAGCCCTGGGCTTTCACATCTCGCTTAACAATCCGCCTACACACGCTTTACGCCCAGTAATTCCGATTAACGCTCGCACCCTCCGTATTACCGCGGCTGCTGGCACGGAGTTAGCCGGTGCTTCTTCTGCGAGTAACGTCACAGCTAGCAGGTATTAACTACTAACCTTTCCTCCTCGCTGAAAGTGCTTTACAACCCGAAGGCCTTCTTCACACACGCGGCATGGCTGCATCAGGGTTTCCCCCATTGTGCAATATTCCCCACTGCTGCCTCCCGTAGGAGTCTGGGCCGTGTCTCAGTCCCAGTGTGGCTGATCATCCTCTCAAACCAGCTAGAGATCGTCGCCATGGTAGGCCATTACCCCACCATCTAGCTAATCTCACTTGGGCTAATCTAAAGGCGAAAGGTCCGAAGAGCCCCTCCTTTGGTCCGTAGACATTATGCGGTATTAGCAGTCGTTTCCAACTGTTGTCCCCCACCTTAAGGCATATTCCCAAGCATTACTCACCCGTCCGCCGCTCGACGCCTTCTAGTAAACTAGAATCGTTTCCGCTCGACTTGCATGTGTTAAGCCTGCCGCCAGCGTTCAATCTGAGCCATGATCAAACTCTTCAATTAAAAATTTAATCTACTCAATGAATTCTGTTGCATTTGACATATGTCGTTTGCATGAACCTCATTAAGATTTTGAATAGTGGTAAAACTACATATCTTATGAATGCTCACACAAATTGCATGATAACTATTTGTTAAAGAACCGATTCTTAATGAATCGAAGCCAATCAATCGCACTCGTTGTTGGCGTTGCTTTTCGTTGAAAGCGGATGCGCATTCTACGCATCTGAGTTTTGATGTCAACCGCTTTTTGAAAGTTTTTTCAAAAACATTTTCAAGCGTTTTGTTGACCGTTAAGCTCGATGTTCTCTGACTTAACTTATCAAAACCGACCTTATCTCAATTTGATTCGGTCTAGTAGGTATTTCCTACTGTTTACCCCGTTGGCCTGTGCCGTTGAAGTGGATGCGCATTTTAGGGATTTTTGCGAAGGGGTCAACTGTTTTTTGCTAAAAAACTGAAAAAAAGGCCCGTTCGAGCAATTAATGTACAGATAATACTTTGTTGACTTATAATACAACCTGAAAGCAACAAAACGCCCACAAAAATGCAACATTTCCATACTCTAAGGTGGATTGTTTACCGACAACAAAAGTCGATATTCGCTTTTGTTGTCGATAGGGTCTGCTGAACTTTTTGCCGTAGCTATGATTACAGGACGATATGGCTATATCGGTTTTGATGATAAGCGCGGTCACCAAGAATCGCCTGCGCAACGCGAATCCGCTTCAGTAATAAACCAATATCTAATTCATCAGTAACACCAATGCCGCCGTGTAATTGCACCGCTTCAGATGTCACCTTATCAGCCATAACCGACACTTTATACATCGCCAAGCTAACGGCTTTAGCGACCTTGTCAGCGTCTATTTGACCTGCTTTGCCTTCATCGAGTGATTGGGCTGCATGTAAAACACAGCTCCGCGCCAATTCAAGTTCGGTAAACATCCATGCCGCTCGGTGCTGCAGCGCTTGGAATGAACCAATAGGGGCATCAAATTGAACGCGAGTTTTTAGATAGTCTATGGTCATGTCGAATAAGTTCTGACAACTACCGAGAATTTCAGCGGCAATACAACATCGCCCTATATCGAGCGTTTGTTGCAATTGCAATATATCGAAATCTTCCCCACTTATTTTCGCACTATCGGGTAATTCAATACCATCAAAAATCAACTGTGCATAATTTCGGCTGTCGATTAAATTAAGTTTTGTTACCGTTAAGCCCAAGGTATCAGCAGGAACATAAAACACAGCGAAGTCATTATCATTGTCACAGTGTTTAGCGACAATAAGGTAGGCATCGGCGTCGATACCATCGATTACCATGGTTTTGTGTCCAGACAACTGGTAGCCATTGGCCGTTTTTACATAGTCACTTGCAATGCGCTCTGGTGCGTGCAGACGCCCTTCATCAAACGCTAGAGCGAGTCGCAACTGTCCGTCAATAATACTCGGTAGATAATGTTCTTTGTGTGCATCAAGTGCGCAACGCTCAATGGTACAGCCCGCCAAGATTACTGAGCTGAGCATGGGTGCTGCACACAAATTAACGCCAATTTGCTCAAAAATCGCGGTTAACCCTTTGCAACTGTAGTCTAACCCACCGTATTGTTCGGCAAATGGCATCGCAGGCCAGCCCATATTGATCATTTCACCCCAAGTATCAGCTGAAAAACCCAAACTGACATGCTCATCTCTAAGGGCACGTTGCGCCGAAATGGGACTTAAGTCTTGAATAAATTCCTCTGCAGAATCGGCTAACATACGCTCTTCTTCATTGTAAACTAGCATGCTTATTTACCTCCTTGCTTACTATCGGGAAGCTCCAATACCCGTTTAGCAATAACGTTGAGCTGAATTTCAGAGGAACCTCCAGCGATAGTTTGGGTAAAGCTGTTTAACCAGCCTTTGGTCATCAATAGTTCGTTATCAGAAAACGGCGAACCGCTTTCACCGAGCGCGTTAAAGCCATATAGATCCAACAGCAGTTCAAACTTCACTTTCTCTTGCTCGGTATGCACCAATTTCATTATCGACATCAATCCTGGGTTGTGTTGACGGGCAATCATTTCGTCTTTCATCCGCTGTGAAGTCAAATGAAATGCTTCCTCTTCCATCATACAAGCCACTGCCTGTTGTACTAAGGCGTTGTCTTTACCCACTTGAGCATCGTCCATATACTGATTAATGGCCGGTGCTAATGGGAAGTGCGTCGGTAAGGTAAACTCACCAAATTTAGACATCGCCATACGCTCGTGCTGCAACAACTGCTTGGCTAATGTCCAACCGTTGTTTTGTTCACCTATCAAATGATCTTTGGGCACTTTAACGTTGTCAAAGAACACTTCACAAAACGCCGATTTACCGGCGATCAAATCGATAGGACGAACCGTTATCCCCTCGCTGTTCATATCGAGTACTAGCAAACTTATGCCAGCGTGCTTAGACGCCGATTTGTCGGTGCGAAAAACGCCGTACATCATATCCGACTTATCGCCGTACGACGTCCATATTTTGCTACCATTAACAAGGTAGTGATCACCCATATCCTCGGCAGTCGTGCGAATATTAGCTAAATCAGAGCCGGCATTTGGTTCGCTAAACCCCTGACACCAGCGCACCTTACCTTGTGCCATTGGCGTTAAAAATCGCTGTTTTTGTTGTTCGCTGCCGTGTTCTAAGAGCACAGGACCGAGCATCCATATACCGAGGTTAATTTGCGGCGGACGACAGCCTAACCGGCGCATCTCATTTTCCAGCACTTTAACCTGTTCAGCGCTTAGACCACCGCCGCCGTATTCTTTTGGCCAAGCAGGACAGAACCAACCTTTGTCACGCATCGCTTCAAACCAGCGCTGTTGATCTTCATTGACAAACTCAATGTGACTGCCACCCCACACTAATTCTCCGTCAGGAATAGGTGTTCTCATCGAAGGAGGACAGTGTTGCTCTAACCAAGCACGGGTTTGTTGTTGAAATGTTTCAATACTCATAGTCAATTCCTTAACGTGTGCGCGGTAATTTCATACCGAGCTGAGCAATCAGCTCCCGTTGAATTTCATTGGTACCACCACCAAACGTAACGGTCACAGAGGCGCGAACTTCATATTCAAGTTCGCCCAGTAAAAATGCTGCGGCGGAGCCTTGCTGCACTAACGAGTTGGCACCAACGATATCAATTAACCGACGTAAGATTTCGATCGCAGATTCAGAGCCATAAACCTTAGTCGTCGAGGCCAGTCCTACATCCATGTGACCTCGTTCTAAGTCGGCAGCAATGCGAAAGTTAATTAATCGCATCGCTTCTAAACGCGCATAACACTCTGCCAACGATGAGCGTACCCAGGCTTTATCGATAGCTCGGTTACCGTACTCATCTTCGCTCTTTGCCCACAGTAATACCCGCTTATACAAACCGACCACTTTATCCGACCAAGAACCTAGGCCTAGTCGCTCGTGATTGAGTTGCGCGGTAATAAGCTTCCAGCCGCCGTGTAACTCACCCACCAACATGTCTTTAGGCACATGCACGTTATCGTAATAGGTCGCCGTTGTACTATTTGAACAGGTCGGGATCATAGTATGAGAAAAACCATCGGCCTTGGTATCAACAATCATTATCGATATACCTTTATGGCGCGCTTGATCCATGTCAGTGCGAGCCGCTAGCCAAATGTAGTCCGCTTCGTTAGCGCCTGAGGTCCACAGTTTATTGCCATTGACAATAAATTGGTCACCATCGAGCTTGGCGTGGGTTTTTAAGGTTGCTAAATCCGAACCGGCACCCGGCTCTGAATAACCGATAGCAAAGTGAATTTCGCCTTGGGCAATACCGGGCAAAAACATTTGTTTTTGCTTTTCACTGCCAAAGCTCATCAGCGATGGCCCTACGGTGCTGATGGTCACAAATGGCAAAGGTGCTCCAGCAATATTGGCTTCTTCAAAGAAGATCAATTGTTCGGTGGCCGTATATCCCTGGCCGCCGTGTTCTTTTGGCCAGCCAACGGCTAACCAGCCATCTTTGCCCATTTGACGAATCACCTTGCGAAAGGTATCGCCACCCTCACTACCACGCAGTGATAAACGCAACTCTGGCGTCATCAGTTCGGTGAAATAATCGCGAATTTTTATCCGCAGTTGCTTTTGTTCTGGTGTTAAATCAACAAACATTTATTCACCCTCACTATCACTTAAAATCAATCCGCTGGTTGGTACGCCCGTGCCTGCGGTTACGAGTACATTTTCAACATTGGCCACTTGGTTTACCGCGCTATGACGAACCTGACGCACCCCCTCGGCAATACCGTTCATACCGTGTATGTAGGCCTCACCAATTTGGCCGCCATGAGGGTTTATCGGTAACGAGCCATGTCGAGCGTGTTGTTGATCTCGGACAAAGTCTTTGGCCTCACCGCGTTGACAAAAGCCAAACTCCTCGAGTTGAGGTAACACAAATGGGGTAAAATGATCATATAAAATCGCCGTTTGTATATCGGCAGGTGTCAATTGTGACTGTTTGTATAAGGTGTTTGCTACCACGCCCATTTCTGGCAAGCCGGTAATCGAATCGCGATAAAACGAGGTCATTTCTTGTTGACCCGGGGCGATACCTTGTGCCGCACCTCTGATATACACCGGCTTTTGGCGCAAGTCTTTAGCTCGCTCGGCACTGGTAATCACCATAGCTACAGCGCCATCAGATTCTTGACAACAATCTAATAAACGCAGGGGCTCACAAATCCATCGGCTTTGTTGATGCTCTTCCAAAGTAATTGGCTTTTGATAAAAAAATGCATCTGGGTTAGTGGCCGCAAAATCGCGTGCGGCAACCGAAATATGACCAAAGTCTTGTGTGGTCGCACCGTATTCATGCATGTATCGCTGGGCAAACATACCTATCCACGCGGCAGGCGTGTGAAAACCATGTGGCATGTACCAGCCATAGCTCACGTTTTGCACAATTGGCGTGTCGTTAAAACCATAATTGCCACTGCCAAAGCGATACCAAGAGCGCTCATTCATCGCGCGATAAACAACCACGGTTTTAGCTGCACCGGTCATAATTGCCATCGCGGCATGCATCAAGGGTGCACAAGCTGCACCACCGCCGTGTGGTACCTGCGAGAAAAAGTTTACCTCTTTGCAGCCCAATAAACGGGCAATTTCGTATTCGGGAACCTTATCAACCGAGTAGCTGGCAAAGCCATCAACTTCACTCGGGTCAATGCCCGCGTCGTCTAATGCAGCAAGGGTCGCCTCTAAAGCTAAGCGCAACTCGGTACGGCCTGAGTTTTTTGAGAATTCGGTTTGACCAATACCTACTACGGCTGTTTTTCCTCCAATCGTATCACCCATGGCTATAATCCTGTTGTTGCAAGTGAGAATGTGACATTACTGGTAACGTGATTACCTAATCCGTTATTACCTTTGACCGTAACCTCAATGCGCTTAGCCGCTATATCAATGGCCTCGATAACGCCCTTAAAAGTCATCGTATCGCCTGGGTAATTCGGTGCGCCAAGTTTGACTTTAATGTCTTCAAAGCGAGTCGCCGCACCAGCCCAGTCTTCCACATAACGCTGCACTAGCGCAGACGTTGTTAAAATATTCATAAAAACATGCGGTGAACCTAACGCTTGTGCCGCATCTTTGTCGTGATGCCCAGGAAAATAATCGCGTGTAGCAATAGCACCCGAAGTAATTAATGTCGTGGTTATCGGTACTTCGACGACAGGTAACTCGGCACCAACTGTCAATTGCTCAATGTTTACCTTGTTATTCCAAGTCATACTTCCATCCTAATACATCGTTATCGCCCAACCATTGCCCCAATTCCTCTAGGGCAGCTCGGCTGCCACCTAAGCCTGCGCTGATTTCTCTGCTCCAATACAAAAAGCGATACATTGGATAACTGATATCAACGCCAAAGCCACCGTGAACATGCTGTGCTTTATGACCGACAATATGACCGGTTTCACATGCGTGATAGGCCGTGGCTAGCGCTTCTGATTGACAAGGCAGTCCGGCATCGATGCGATAACAAAGTTGCCATAAGCAGGTACGCAAGGCTTCGGCGCTAATATGACAATCAGCTAAGCTCATTTGTACTGCTTGAAATGAGCCAATAGGACGGTCAAACTGGACACGCTCACTGACGTATTCAACCGTGCGTTCCAATTGACGCTCGCTGACACCAACTTGCAATGCAGCGTAGCAGGCAATGATCCAGCAATTTAATTGCTTAACAGAGTCTTCACTAAGCACAACCAAGGGTTCTACACCGTCGCATTGAATATCCGCTACCGTACCACCATGGGTCATTACTCCCTCAACTGCAGTCACCTGTTCAGCTTTGAGATCAACAAGTACCAACACTTGTTTATCAGCTTGCTTGGCAGGTAGTAATGCATAACGGCACATATCAACGTCAGCGACGGCAATACTGGTACCCGATACAGTTCCCTGTGCTGATAAGGTCAGGTTCAAGCCTCTCGATTGCTGGTGTTGAGCCGTGGCAATCGTGATCATATCCTCGGCAACACTAGCGCGTTCAAGTAGCGGTTGCAGGCCTTCTGGCATATAGGGCGCGAGTAATGAGATGGCCACTTGATTGCGCCACAACGGCACTTGCGCTAAGTTGCGACCTTGTGCGACCAGCACAACCATAAGCTCTTGCATACCAAGACCACTGCCGCCTAGCGACTCCGGTACCAATAAGTTGTGCAAGCCTGTGTCTTTGGCCGCTTGCCACGCGTCGTCCATAACCGTTTTGTTAGCTTCGCTATACGCCAATAACTGTTCGTCTGAACAAAAATCGGCAAATAAGCCGTTGGCCATATCCGCAATCGCGTTTTGATCTTCGCTTAATTGAAAATCCATAAAAAAACCCCTTAATTCTGCGCTGCTGTAAATAGTGGCAAGGTTAAGTCCCCATCAAACTTCTCAAACGTCACTTGCACCGCTTTGCCAATACGAATATCGTCGCGTTTGATCCCCGTTAATTGCGCGACAATGCGCACGCCTTCGTCAAGCTCGATCAAACCGATCGGATTGGGGTAATCAAATGGCGGCACCTCAGGGTAGTGCATGATCACAAATGAATAAATGTGCCCCTTGCCCGACGCTTTGATATAACCCATTTCCAAGTGCTGACAATGAGAACAAATTGGCCCCGGAGGGTGTTGTAGTTTTTCGCAGCGATTACATTGCTGAATGCGCAGTTCGCCTTGTTCAACTCCGTCCCAAAAAAACGCATTGTCATTGCTGATAACCGGTTTAGAACGCAAAATTTTAGGCACAGCACTGTCGTTACTATCGGTGGTGACCGGCTCTGGTTTTTTATGCGGTTTAAACTTAAACACTCTAAACAACAAATTGCCAACCGGCTCATCGCCATCGACCTGTTCGGCAAAGAAGCTCAGTGTTAAGGTGACAAAATAACCGGTGCCCAGTGCGGTGACTTTTTCATCACCCACATCGGTCAGTTGAGTGGTGTAATACAGCTTTTCACCAAGGCTAACATAGCGATCAAAATGCAAGTCTGAATTAACCGCAACAACGGCTTCAAAACCCTGCGCTTCAAACAACTTAAGTGCTTGATAAGGGTTTTCATCGGTTGAACCCGGTGGATAATTGTTCATGTGCAAGCCTTCCATACACCAAGCTTGCAACATTGTCGGTGGCGCAACGATGCCACCAAACTCGGTGTCATTGGCGAAGCTCTCGTCGGTGTATAACGGGTTCGTCACCCCCATTACCTCACACCACTGTCTGATCATGGCCGGATTAACGTGGTCCCAGGCATATACCTTGCCGTACTGTTTACCCACCATGTTTTTTATGTCGTTTAACCACGTTGTGTCAGCCAAAGCCATTCTCCTGTCTGGTTAAGATTTAAATAAGAGTTAGTCGTTTGATGATAGGAAGGCCGGTTTTTCACCACCGCCATGAATCACCAAGTTACTGCCTGATACATAGCTCGCTTGTTCGGATGAGACGTACAAACACGCGTTGGCGACATCCTCTGGTAAGCCCATGCGCTGTAGTGGAATGGTTTGCTCGACACGAGCGATTCCGCTTTCATCACCGTAGTGAAGATGTGACAATTCCGTTTTTATCAGCCCTGGACTTACCGCGACCACGCGTACCTTAGGCGCCCATTCAACAGCGAGTGATTGCACTAACGACAGCACCCCCGCTTTGGCTGCACCATACGCGGCGGTACCCGGTGATGGGCGCAACGCACTGATACTGCCGATAAAGACGATACAGCCACCGCTGTTTTGTTTTTGCATCAGCCGATTCGCTTGCTGGGCCACATTTAACGGCGCAATTAGGTTGAGCTTTAAAATACTTTCGTGAAAGCGCGGAGAAACTTCGGCCGCATCGACTGCTGGACTACCACCCGCGTTATTGATCACCACATCAAGACGGCCAAACCCCTCTTCGATGTCCATAAATAAACGCTCAATATCGTCAAGTGACTTCAGATCAACTGAGATAAAGTGCGCTTTGGCATCACCGACTTGAATTGGCGCTTGGGGTGCTGTGCGAGCACAAACGATAACCGTGTCACCTTGAGCCAAATATGCTTTGGCAATACCCGCACCAATTCCCTTAGTTCCACCAGTGATTAGCACAACTTTAGCTGGTGATGTTGATAGATCTCTTGTCATAATGATATCTGCGTACAATACAAATGAAACTCATTGTATGCCTAGCTCAATATCAGTGATTCGTTCAAATGGACGATTGAAGGATGTGTGAATATCGCTATTCACACATCTAGCGATGGGTTATCGACAGAATCCAAGCGATGCGACTGAGTTTAAAAACAGCCGAACGAGCTCGGTTTGACGACGAACGCCAGTTTTCGAAAAAATAGAGCGCAAGTGCGCGCGTGCCGTATTGCGTCGAATGCCCAGCTCTTCCGCAGCCTCTTCAAGTGACAAGCCATTGGTAAGCTGCATCGACAAGGCTGTTTCTGCTGGCGTTAAATCAAATAACTTTTTGGCAATATCTGCACTTGTTCTCGATTTGCTCTCAGAATCTCGCACGTAAACAACCGCGGTCGGCTGACCATACCCGGTCGCCCAGGTGGTCGACGGAATCGGTTCAATAACGACGCCTAACTTAACTTCACTGGAATTGCGAGAGATCGACATCGCTTCCGGTAAGCCGTCTGATTTTTTCGCCACCGATTCGGTAAAGGCGTGCTTCATCAGCTCTTTAAGGCGTTTATTATCAGTGCCTGAACAGGCTTCGAGAACGCCGTTGGTTATCCGCAAACCGTCTTTGCGATCCAAAATCTCTTGTGCGTAAACGTTTTTATCAATCACATGACCGTGCTCGTCGATAAGTAGCGTTGCTGTCGACATGCGCCCTATCGCTTGGGTGTACATGACCCCTAACGAATAACTGCGATCGATTTGATTATGAATATTTAACGCACGGCGCAGATGCGGAATTAATTGCTGACAAAATGCCTTGTCTGAGTCACTAAAGTCTCCGGCCTCTTTGGCACGCGTGGCGCGAAACCGCAAGCGTCCGCTATTCCCTGTACTGATGTCAGTAGACAATACGTAATACACGTCGTCGGGTAACCAATGTTTAAAGTAAGTACTTTGCTCCCACTTTTCCATCGGCATCACATCAGAAACAGTAAATACTTTATCTGGTTCACAATCTCTAAAAGGTGTCAGGTTGTGCTGATACTGATGATATTTCACATAACCGTCTCCGTCGTCGTTATCGCCAACGAAGATCATCATCCCTAAGTCATCGTCCTCTTCGGCTTGCGGACTCTTCAAAATTAGGGTGATGTAGTTGGCGTTTAACGCTTTGCGGATGTGGTTAAGCGGCTCTCCCCAAGAGCTTTCATCAATTGCAGCGTCGTACAACAACCCGAGTATGTCATCGTACTCTGCGACACACAGGTCTTTCACTGCCATAGTTCTTCCTATTCTTGTTGTATTGTTTGACCTAACGGCTTTTTTATTTTTTTCTGCAGTTAGGTTTCAGCCAAAGCTGTTATTTGGCGATTTTTTTGTTAAGCGAGTAACACTTATTATTGATTAGTTAGTTATTATTATTGGCCTAACACCATTGTTTTTATGTGCATCAATGCGAGGTAAATCAAGTCAAACAAGAGTTACATTACAGTTAGCATGGTGTTAACAGACTGTCGACATCATAATCGCAACAAGGGATGTGGTAAAGAGGAAATATTGGTCATCGGGCTTGAACAGCGATGACCAATGTTATTATTTAGAAAAAAATTGCGTTAAATCAAACAATGTAACGAGTGACGAAACCGATAATTTCTGTTACCTAACTAGGACGTTGTGACCTAGGTATATTTCAACTGCAGCGTTTTGCTTTTGGGGACGGCTTGACAGGTCAGCGTGATGCCGTTGTTTAAGTCGCGTTCGGTCAGTACGTCGTTGTGCCGTAATTCAACATCACCGTCGGTGACTTCACACATACACGACGCGCACATACCGACTTCACACGAATACGGCAATTCAATACCTTGCTCACGCGCCGCATTGAGAACAGTCTCGCCAGAGGCGCAATCAATCACATGGGTGGTACCGTATAAATCGATGGTAACTGTGGTGTGCTCGCCCGATGCATCTGGTGTTTGTGGCCGTGACTCGTCGCGTTTGGCTGTAGCGCTGTCGAGTGAGACAAAGCGCTCAACGTGAATGGTGTCGGCGTTGAAACCGGCGTTGTGCAGCGCCGTTTCTGCCGCATCCATGTAAGGGCCTGGACCACAAATAAAGGCGCGTGCGCTTTGCATGTCATAACACAAGGACTGCAACAAGCCGATGCGAGGCACACCTTGTAAGCTATCGAGCAAGTGAACTATCTCCAAGCGCTCAGGATATTGCTGGCGCAGTTGATTGAGCTCGTGCAAAAAGATGATGCTGCGTTCATCCCGGTTGGCATAGATTAAGCGTATTTGACCACTGCCTTGGGCAAGCGCGGTCTTGAGTATGGAAAACACTGGGGTAATGCCACTGCCACCGGCAAACAACAACAAGTCTTGTTGCCAGTCGTTGACCACAAACACCCCACTTGGGCGCATCACTTCAAGGCGACAGCCCGGGGTGATGTTATCGCATAAGTAGTTTGAGGCGCGACCGTCAACAACCCGCTTGACGGTAATCGACAATTGAACCTGGTCATTGACCGTTTGCGTTGGCGCGCTGCACATCGAATAACAACGCAATAGCTCGCCTTCGGGGTGAGGCACCTTAAGCGTTAAGAATTGGCCCGCTTGATAGGCATAGCTATCGGCCAATTGCGTCGGCACGCCAAAGGTAAAGGTACAGGCGTCCGCCGTTTCATGACGCACATCCACCACGGTTAAGGCATGATAAAGACTCATCACACAACCCGCCTGTTAAACAAACGGGTCTTGGTTAGGTAAGCCCAGCATCACCGCACCGTGCGCTCGAAGATAGGCATCGGCGTTATTGGCGATATGGCCACGCGCTTGGTTTAAGTCGCGAAAGAATCGCTCAATCGGGTTGCTCTTATAGGTGCCCGATGCCGCCGTAGCGCGCATGATGTCATTGACCTTTTCAGCACACGACTTGGCCACATAGGCCGATTGTGCGCGTTGGAACAAGCGCTCTTCTACCGGCATTTCTTGACCTGCTAAGGCGTTTTGTACTACTTGCTCGTAGTTGCGATACAAGACCAGTTTTAATTGGTCGCTTAACATCATCGCTTCACTCACCGCCAATTGCGCATTCGGGTCTTGTGCGGTTTGACCACCGTGCGCACCGACGTGGCTCGCCGCGTACTCTCTAAAGTTGTTGATGGTGCCATCTAATGCGCCGATACACGCCGAAGAAACCGCGCGTTGGAACACTTGAATAAACGGAATTTTATACAACCAACCACTGTTGTGCTCACGACCAGGACAGGCCGCATCGCTGTGGTCATTGGTTGAGTTGGTGTGGTGGCTCGGCACAAACACATCGTCGACGATGATGTCGTGGCTACCAGTGCCGCGCAGACCTAATACATCCCAGTTCTTCTTCACCGTGACCTCACTCACCGGTACCAAAAACGTGGTGTGTTGCATGCCGTCGCTGCCATCGCTGTTGGGCAATAAGCCGCCTAAGAACAACCATTGGCAATGCTCCACACCGGTTGAAAATTTCCAGTGACCCGATAAGCGGTAACCGCCGTCGACTTTCTCGGCTTTGCCTACCGGCATATACGTGGAGGCAATTAAAGTTGCTGGGTTTTGTGCCCATACATCTTGTTGTGCTTGCTCTGGAAACAGCGATAACTGCCAAAAGTGCACACCAATGACTCCGTACATCCACGCCGTTGACATACAGTGTTGAGCCAACGCCATTTGACAGCGATAAAACACCCGCGGGTCCATTTCATAGCCGCCCCAGCGCTTGGGTTGTAAAATGCGGAACAAACCCGCTTCGTCAATCGCCGCGATAACCTCAGGGCAGACTTTGCCGTCTTCATCGGCTTGGCGTGCGTTAGCAGCCAATAAGGGTCCGAGCGCGTGGGCTTTTTCAACCAAGGCTTTTGCCTCAGTCGACATATAATCGTTAGAAATGTGGTCTAAAATTGCGTCATTAAGTTGAGCACCCATGTGGTGTACCTCATCGTTATGGAATCTAACTCGATTGTCCACCATTTAGCACACTTCTCATCGTCAATATGGACTAACTTGCCACGCTGTATTGGTGCCGTTGTGCCAGTAATCACCGGCCGTTGATGACCTATATTGTTAGCTGAATGCACATAACCCTAGTTTTTATATGGGATTGCTGTCGATCGGCTTAATTGTAGACAATACAAGGGGCCGATGTGATAGGATGAGAAATATTGTTAAAGTCAGATTAATTACACAGTCAATGTGTTTAGTCGGGCGATGTTATTTAGGAAATCCTATGAAATCACTGCCGCGCTTATTGAGCATTTACAAAAGTGTGCACTTAAATAAGCACAATGTTATCACTCACTTTATTGGCATCCCGTTAATTTTGTGGTCCGCCGCCTTGCTGTTTGCTACGTTTTCTGTCGAAATTTTTTCTATTAAAACCAATGCCATGCAATTACTCGCTGTGCTAATTTTTGCTTACTATCTGATTCTTGATGTCAAACTTGGTAGCGTTGCCATTTTGCTGATCGGCCCCATTTGGCTGCACGCGCAAAGCTATGCGGCGTCAGAGAACGCCTATTGGCTGGCGGCACTGGTTTTTGTTATCGGTTGGATATTTCAGTTTATTGGTCACTATTACGAAAAGGCAAAACCGGCGTTTTTTGACGATTTAAAACAACTGTTAATCGGTCCATTATTTTTGGTTGCTGAACTTTGTTTTGCCCTGGGTTTGTTCACCTCGTTGGAGCACAAAGTGACCGAACAAGCATTAGCGTTGCGCGCCGATATTGACCACAATGTCACAGCATAAGTGGGTTAAATAACGGGCATTAACTGCGCCGATCGGCAAAGCGTTAAAAATACCTTGAATAATTGCTACCAAAACGTAACATGAGCACTTGTTTGCCACTGACAATATCAATATAAATGTCATGCTCTCTATCGATAATATGCAGTAATACGAGGAACTCGCATGCAACACTGGGATGAATATTGGAAAACCGGTTTTATCACCTCTTTTGGTAACGCTTTTGAAAAAAATTACGAAGGCGCGTTTTTAGACTTTTGGCATGAGACCTTCTCACAATACCAAGAGGCCGCTAATATTCTTGATATCGCGACCGGAAATGGTTCTATTCCACTTATCGGAGCAAAAGTCGCACATGACCTTGGTCGCGATCATCACTACACAGGCACTGACCTCGCATCGGTTGACGTTGAGCTAATCAACAAACACCTCAGCGATATCGACAGTGATGCCAGTAATAAGGTCACCATTTTACCGGGTGTGTGTTCAACTCAACTGCCATTTAACGATGGTCAGTTTGACTGTGTTACCTCGCAGTACGGATTTGAATACAGCCACCAAGCCAAAACGCTAGCGCAAATCTCTCGCGTCTGTAAGCTCAATGGCGATGTTGTATTAGTGACCCATCACAGCGAATCGGTTATTTTAAAGCGCAACAATAAAACCATTCAGTTGCTCAACAAAATACTGGCTAGCAATGGCATTTTAGATATTGTCACTAAGCTGTTTAAGCAACTCGACATTACCGGTCCTCGCGGCGATGCAAAGACAGAAAAACTGCGTCAGAAACTAAACCAAAAAATTAGTCATTTAGAAGGCGAAGACAAAGTCAGCTATTTAGATACCAATGTTCAGGGCTTATTAGTGACTCTGTTTAAACAAGGTGGCTCGTTAACGTTAACGCAAAAGCTGGCTATGGTGGCGGCATTTAGAGTGGAAGCGAAAGCGCATGTCCAGCGCTTAGCTGACTTGAAAAAAGCAGCATTAAACGCGAACAATGTCGAATTACTGCAAACACAAGCCAAACAAGTTGGGCTAACTGTTGAGTCGACATCAACGTTAATTAATGATAAAGACAATCTGTTAGCTTGGGTGATTAAACTAAAAAAAGTCGCCTAACTGCGTCGTCTAATCAAAAAAGCTATCCTGATACTCAAAAAAAGCAGCCTGTGTCGCTGCTTTTTTATTATCCAATCGACAATTTCTTGCCAGCCATAGCTAACCCAGAGGTTACGCTAAAACCGTGCGAACAGCTCTTGTTTTAACACTTTGTTAGACGCATTTAACGGAAATGCATCAACTTGACGAATAAAACGCGGCGTTTTGTAATTGGCCATATTGTCACGACACCAATGGATAAGTTCATCTGGGTCAAAACGGTAATCGCCCTTGGCAATAACAAAGGCACAGCCCACTTCTCCCATGCGCTCATCTGGAACACCGATCACCGCGACGTCGTGGATGTGCGGGTGGGTTTGCATTATCGCCTCTATTTCAGCGGGGTAGCAATTAAAACCACCGCAAATATACATGTCTTTTAAGCGACCAGTAATACACAAATTACCCTGTTGATCGAGATAACCTAAATCACCGGTGTGCAACCAGTTGGCTTGGTCAATGGCCGCTCGTGTTGCCACATCATTTTGCCAATAGCCCTGCATGATATGATATCCGCGCAAACAAATTTCCCCGACCTCACCCTGCGCTACTTCGTCACCGTTGTCGTTTAAAATGGCAAGCTGGGTATCAGCAATCGCTTTACCGCTGGTATTGGCAATGGTGGTTGCTGAGTCATCGGCTCTGCACATGGTTGCCAAGCCTCCACATTCGGTTAACCCGTACGCGGTTACCACCTGATCAAACTGCAGTGTTTTCCACATCGACTCTACTAGCGTTGGTGACACTGACGACGATCCCGTTACCGCGACCCGTAGACTTGATAAATTGGCATTACCAATGTTTTCAACGGCTAACAATGAGCTGTATAACGTAGGTGGCCCTGGCAAAATATTGACTTGCTCGGTTTCGATTCGCTGTAAGATTTTCTCTGCGTCAAATACCGCTTCGGGTAAAATAGTACAACCGGCTAATAAGGCGCTAACCCAGCCGGCTTTATAACCGAAAGCGTGAAAGAATGGGTTAACAATCAAAAAGCGCTCGCCTGGCTGATAGCCCAAGGCGTTTATATATTGCCGATACGCTTTTAACGTTGCACCGTGCGAACACAATACCCCTTTTGGCTTACCCGTGGTTCCCGAGGTAAATAGGATATCGGCGCCATCGGTTTCATCAACGCTAGCTAAGCGTTGTTTAAGTGCCGATTCGCTTATCGCGACTTGCCTGCTCAACCACGACGACCACGTTACTGCCGCCTTCGCAGAAGAAACTTGCTCTGCTAATAATACGGTTAACGGCTGGCTACTTAGTTGCTGCCCGTGTAACTGCATTGGGTAGTCATGCTTTAAAAACTTACCGACAGAAAACAATACCTTGCACTGGCTTTCATTGAGTATATGAGCCACTTCTGGGCCTTTCATGCGCGTGTTGATCGGTACCAATATCGCACCACACGCATGAATGGCGAGCGCAATTAACACCCAATCAATACTGTTTGGTGCCCAAATAGCCACTCTGTCACCTTTGATCACACCAGATGCCATTAATGCTTTACAGATCGGCTGTATTTGCCCTGACAGTTCGGCATAACTGACTTCTCTGTCGGCGTCTTTAAGAGCGGTAATCGCTGCAAACTGAGGTGGTATGTTAGTGGCTAATTCACCAATGGTGCGAGCTGGATGTCGCCACTCTGCTTGCTTGCTCGATTGATGTTGTAAACTACTGTGTTGCATATTAATCACGCTGTGCAATATGGTTAGCGGCAATGTAACCAAAGGTCATGGCCGGCCCCAATGTTGAACCAGCACCGGGATAACTGCGTCCCATAACCGCTGCCGAACAGTTACCGATAGCATACAAACCCTCGATAGGTGCATTGGTTGTGGCCGATAACACTTGCGCGTACTCGTTGGTTAACAAGCCGCCTTTGGTGCCAATATCGCCGGCTTGAATCGGCATCGCATAAAACGGCCCTTTCACAATGGGCGCCAGACATGGGTTTGGCTTGACGTTGCGGTCGCCGTAGTAGCGATCAAACACATTGCCACCGCGTTGAAAGTCTTGATCATTACCACTTTGTGCGTACTGATTAATTTTATCAACCGTTTGCTTTAGTCCGTTGGCGTCAACGTTAATTTGTAGTGCTAACGCCTCAAGAGAATCGGCTTTGTAATAAACGCTGTCTTTCCACGCTTTAGGTAAACGACGGTCGGGCATAATTTGCGCTGGCATCAGCGGCCCCATTGCGTAGTTAAAGCGAAAATGGCTATCAAACACCACATACGATTGAAGTTGCTTGCGTTCACTACTTTGATAATTGTTGTACATGGCCTCACCGAACTCTAGGTAGGGACCTGCTTCATTGGTAAAGCGTTGACCTTGAGCATTGACGACAATTGCCCCAGGAAACGCGCGCTCGGCAAATAAGCCTCGGGCTTTGTCTTCATTGGGCACCACCATTGTGGGTGACCACCAAGCGCACTCAAGCAGATCGGTGGCAGCGTCAATTTGCTCACCGGCGATGAGTGCTTGCCCGGTATTTTGTCCTGGTGGTGTTGCACTCCACTGTACAGACGTTGGTTGCGGTAAGTGTTTTTCCCGCAATTGCTGATTTTGTTCAAAGCCACCACTGGCCATAATCACCGCTTTGCGTGCGCTAAGTTGTACTGATTGGCCGTCTTTGTTAATCACTACCCCAGTTACACGATTGTCCTGTTTAATGTATTCAACAAACTCGCTGTTAAGCCAAATTGGTACATCTCGATCGCTTAATGAAGCGCGCAATGACGCAATCAAACTGTTTCCCAGACCAACCCGACGATCGCGTTTAGTGTTGTGTTTTTTACGCCATTTGGCGTCGAGCTTATAACGAATAATGCGTTTTAGCATTGTCCATTGCCAGCCAAATTTACGGCTGATAGCCAAATGTGCATCGCGGGCTGTCCAACCTATTTTACCCATGAGTAAGGTCGCCGGAGAGGCTTCGCGCAACTCACTTAAATGACCGTTTAATTTACTCGAATCATACAACTCGGGATCGAGTGTTCGACCGCCTGCTAATGAGCCAGGTAGGTGCGGATAATAATCGGGGTATTGCGCTGCAACGGCAAAGCGAACCTGACTGTGTTGGTGTAAGTAATCCACCATTTCGGGCGCTTTTTCTAAGTAAGCAATCAATCGCTCTTCACTTACCGAATCTTGTGTCGCCGCTTTTAGGTAGGTTAAGGCGTCTTCAAAACTGTCCTTGCCACCCATTTTTTTAAATAAACTATTATTGGGGATCCAAATGCCACCACCCGATAACGCCGATGTACCGCCAAACTTATCAGATTTTTCACAAACTAATACATCAAGTCCTTGATCAGTCGCAGTTAGGGCTGAGGTCAAGGCGCCAGCACCCGAACCAATAACAATCACATCGTATTCTGTTTTCATCGCGAGGTCCTTAAGCTAGGGTACTGACAAAGTGTTGTTTAAGTTCAGATTTCAGTAGTTTGCCAGCCGGATTGCGCGGTAATTTTTGATCGGTAAACACCACTTTACACGGCACTTTAAAGGCGGCTAGGTGCTCGGCACAAAAGGCTTTTAAACTGTCTTCGTCAAGCTTGCTGCCTTGGCGATAATTGACTACGGCAACAACAGCTTCGCCTAAGTTGTCATCGGGAATACCGGTAACACCAACTTCAATCACATCTTCGTGATGAAGCAGGCAACACTCGACTTCGGCTGCCGAGACATTTTCACCCGCGCGATTAATAACGTCTTTTATGCGATCGACCACATAGATGTAGTCGTTTTCATCGATGTAACCAATATCGCCAGTACTTAGCCAGCCATCGTTATCGACAGCCTTGGTTAAACCGTGTTCAGCGTCTAAGTAACCGTTCATCAAGGTTACCCCCTTCAACTGAATTTCTCCGCGCTCGCCAGTGACTGCGACACTGCCATCGTCTCGTTTAATACGCACTTGCATAATGGGTGAAATAATCCCAGATGCTGAAGGATTGCTGTTAAAAATTGCACCCGAGCCAGCGGCGCCAGCGCCATTGGTTTCGGTCATACCGTAGCCGATTCCCACCATTTTATCGCTCATGCGTTCAAGCACGTTATTGATCAGCTTTTTCGGTATCCCCGCACCGCCAAAACCCAAGCCAACCAGCTGTTGATGGGCTTTGCCTTCTACAAATCGTTTATTACGCATCATTTGCATAATCATCGCAGGTGCGCCATTAAACACCGTAACCTGTTCTTGTTCGATCACATCAATAGCAGAATCGGTGTCCCATTTGTGCAAAAACACTAACCTGCGAGAAGACAACAAACCGTTTAAAAGTTGTGCGTGCAAGCCACTGACGTGAAATAGAGGCACCGCGGTAAGGGCTACCGGTGGTAAACCTTTGGCTTGAATAGACTGCACTATATCGGGTGAGCTCATTGCCGATATTGCGGTGATGTAATTGATGTTATACAGCGCTTGGCAAACGGCTTTATTAGATGACTCAACGGCTTTGGCCCGACTTGTCGCGCCAGATGTAAACAAAATTAACGCTGGGCTATTGGTATCAATATCTGGTGCTTGCCATGTTGTATCCGCGTAGTGCAACACTTCGTTGGCATCAACAATAACGCTTGTAGTGTCAGGGTCAGAATTTGCGTGATTTGAGCGACTCAATTGGCGGCTGATCTCAGGGCTAATGTCCCCCGCCATATCACCGTATAAACAAATTACTTGGCTTGGCAAACACTGCTCAGTATTTTGCAAACGCTTTAAACGCGCATCGTCGCACACTAGCACATCCGCGTTAATGTCGTTAATTGCAGCCGATAACTCATCACCTAAGCCAAAACTATTTAACGGGGCAGGAATTGCGCCGATATAGACGCTAGCAACAAAAAATACAGCCCATTCAGGGCGGTTGCGCATGGCAATAGCAACGCGCTGACCTGGTGTCACGTGTTGTGCTTGCAGATAGCTGGCGACGCGATCTACCGCATCATAAAAGCGCGCAAAGCTCCAACGATCATCACCATACACTAAAAAGATGTCATCGTCTTCGCGTCGCGCAGCTTGTAACATCTGAGCTAACGTTTGAGGTGCATTTTTATAATACGTTAACTGGGTTTGCGCATCCTTCGCTAATTCGAACGGTGCACCGGGTTGGGTTAATTGTTGCTGGATTGACGACAATGTTGCAAAAACCATTATGCTAACTCTCCTGATCTGTGTTGTTGTCGGCAGTCGCATACAGCAAAACTGATGCTGAACCGCTGGCTAACACTTGTTTTAATTTATTATTGGCTAACAGGTAGTTAAGGTGAGCGAGGGTCTCACTTTGTGCCAACATGATATCGATAGCATGCTTAAGCGGTCCAAATAACCATTGCATTGCTTGATACGCATTAAACTCCGTGTGGTTTTGCGCATTAGCAATGATTATTGCCAACATCCGTTGGTGATGCTGTTGAAGCTGATCAACACGAGCATGCAAATTTAAAAAGGCGTTACCGTGTGAGGGCAGTACTAAGGTGTCCTTGGGTAACGTTGCTAACGATGCCAAGGAGTCAAACCACAGAGCCAAGCTATTTGCTCTCGGTTCGGTATCGGCAACGAAAATATTTGAACTGATATCTGGTAATAATTGATCGCCAGCGAGCAGTAGATTTTCGCTATCGCTTAGACTGACTAAACAGGCGTGTTCCGGTGAGTGACCTCGACCTATCATCACCTGCCATTGACGTTGTCCAATGGTAATCACCTGCCCGTGATACAAGCGATCAAAACTGTTTGGTACATTCTCGACAAAGGGATCGTTAAGACACGCACTGGCAATCTTGTTTACGTCGTTTGTGGGCAAGCCTTGCTGTTGTAAAAATGCCACCTGACTTGCCACGCGCTGTTGTCTGTCTTCAACCGCCAATGAGCGCAAGGTGTAGTATTCACCGTAAGTCATCGACACGGGTGCAGAAAACAACTCACTTAAAAATGGCGCAAGTCCCGCGTGGTCGTAATGAAAATGGGTGCAAAGAATAGCTTTGACCGGTTTGTCGACAAAAAAATCTGTGGCTAATTGTTGCCAATATTGTTTGGTTTGCTGATTGGGCAGACCGGTATCAACGATATACCAACCGTCGCGGTCTTCTAGCAAGTACACATTCACATGTGATATGCCCATATGCAGAGGTAGACGCAACATATACACGCCCGGCACCAACATGTTTGGCACACCTTCGCGGTCGGTTAGCGGATACACAAACTTCAGCTCAGAGCGTTCTCTTTGCTTTCGCTGCCGTCGTGTTTGCTTGTCACTTACCGTCATCTTATGCCGTATCCAAAACTTGTCCTAATGTACATTGCCCCATCAATGTAGTGTCATCAAACACTTTAGAATACGTCCATAAGGACGATATAAAACACTTCAAAATCAAGAGTAAAAGCTCTAAAGACAATGCCCGCGCGCACTGTATAAGGCCATGCCATTGCATAGTCCAACGCGTTAGCAAGCGCTGGTGGGGAATAATATTTTTGCATCGTCTATACTTGCTTAACAGCAATCAAACAATCGCCTAGTGCGAGGTTAAAACGCAGAAAAATGGAGGATTAAATGCAGCTCGGGTGCTTTTCAATTAGTTTGGCGGTTAGTGACTTACAAAAGTCAAAACGCTTTTATCAAAAACTTGGCTTTTCGGTTTACGCTGGCGACGAGTCGCATAATTTTTTAATTATGAAAAACGGTGAAACCAATATTGGCTTATTTGCCGGAATGTTTGAAAACAACATACTCACCTTTAACCCCGGTTGGGATCAAAATGCTCAACCGCAGCACCCCTTTACCGACATCCGTCAGCTCTGTGAGCAAATGCAAGCCAACGGCATTGAAATTAGTAAAAATGATATAACTAGCGCCCAAGGGCCAGCGAGCTTTGCCATTACCGACCCCGATGGTAACGTCATTTTAATTGATCAACACGTGTCGTAACCATCAGCCACGTCTATTTGCGTTAACAGGGCATAGGGGGGTTAATTTGTCGTTATTTTAGCGGCGGTAGTAAATGTTGGTTAGTAATTAGTAAATCACTTCAGTAGTGATACAATACGGGGCATTGAGTTAATACTTTCACCCATCATTTAAGTGCAATTTGTTCATGTTAGAGTCTGCCGATTGTTTTAGACCATTCACTGGCGATGTATCAACCTATGATCTGCCAACGCGGTTTACCTTCCCATTTTATTATCAACCGCACCCACTCGCCCTATTGGCGGCCGAACAATTGCAACATGAATTACAGCAACCAACACACTGGCAACACAACTTTGGCTTAAGCGATAGTGATGATAAAGACCAGGCTAGCGGTAAAATGTTTGGCGTTTTGGTGGTGCAAACCCCAGATAATCGCTTGGGCTTTTTGGCGGCATTTTCTGGCAAACTGGCAGAACAAACTCAAATCCGGGGCTTTGTGCCACCGGTGTTTGACATGCTCAGCAAAGACAGCTTCTTTAAAGACGACCTGGCAATAATCAACAACGTAAGCAGTGATTACAAAACCCTTAGCAACAACCCGCTGCGCCAGCAACTTGCCGAGTTGCTAACAAAACAACAACACGGCTTTGACAACGCCCTTAACGAGTTTAAACAGCAGGCAAGCGAGCGCAAACAACAGCGCAAATTACAACGCAAGCAAGCGAAACAACAATTAAATGAACAACAATATCAGCAACTTTGTGTACAACTGAGTCAGCAGAGTGTTATTGACAAACTAAAGCTTCGAGATTTAAAAATCTATTGGCAACAACGAATTAGTCAGGCACAAGAAAATTATGACGAACTCGAAAACCAGCTCAAACAGCTGGCCAAAACGCGTCGTAAATTATCGGCTAAATTACAGCGCAAGTTATTTGCCCAATACCAATTTTTAAACATTGTCGGTCAGCGCAAAGATTTAAATGATATCTTTAAAGAAACGCCCTTTAAAGTACCACCTGCCGGAGCGGGTGACTGCGCCGCGCCCAAATTATTGCAGTATGCCTTTAACCATAAGTTAAAACCGGTCGTGATGGCTGAGTTTTGGTGGGGCGAGTCGCCAAAGTCTGAAGTACGTCGACACCGACATTTTTACCCTTCGTGTTACAGCAAGTGCCAACCCATTTTAGGTCATATGTTAGACGGTATGGCCTTAGATGATAACCCGCTATTGGAAAACCCTGGCAAAGATAAAGCGCTTGATATTATTTACCAAGACCAAGATATCGTGGTGGTAAACAAACCATCCGGATTGTTAAGTGTTCCGGGAAAAACCATAGAGGACAGCGTATATAGCCGTATTAAGCAGCGCTTCCCTAACGCCACAGGGCCACTTATTGTGCATCGCCTAGATATGTCGACGTCGGGGTTAATGGTGCTCGCATTAAATGCAAAAGCCAACAAGGGATTGCAACGTCAGTTTATCGCCCGCACGGTCACTAAAAACTATATTGCCGACGTGGATGGCATCGTTACCAACGATGAGGGGGAGATCACCTTACCGCTGACCTTAGACATTAACGACAGACCGAGACAAATGGTCTGCTTTGACACCGGGAAACCAGCTCATACCCTATACAAAGTAATGGAGCGCACAGCCAATCGAACTCGATTGTCGCTGTTTCCCAAAACCGGTCGCACTCACCAATTAAGGGTGCACTGTGCTCATAGGCTCGGCTTGAACATGCCGATTATTGGCGATGAACACTACGGAAATGCCGCCGATAGATTGCATTTACACGCCCAGTACTTGCAAATTAAGCACCCGATCAGCCATCAAGTACTGAGTTTTAGCGCTGAACCTGATTTTTAGCCGAACTAAATGCGCTTGTTTTGCTTGATAGCCTAATAGCTCGTCGAATCTTTGATTAGTAAATCCATTAAGCCAACAAGTGCAATGTAAAGGACAGATCCAACAGGCCATAAAATCCAAGTGATCCCCCAATCCATTGTCCACAAACTCCAACCGAGATAAATAGCAGTGAGTAAAGGCCAATAAAATGATGCAAAGCTTTCTATTCTCTTATTACGCTCCGATTTTTCATGTTTTAGCTTTATATCTGCCAAAATATTTTGATACGCTGTCAATCGCGTAGACACAGGTATCACCAGTGTTAAGCCGGCTGCTATAAACAGTTTTAATACGATAAGCATTAAAATGAGAATATCGTTATCTTGACTAAAAACAGCTGCGAATATTAAAGCCATTGGGCTGATAATAAATAGGCCAACACCAATAGAAAGTTTTTTGTGGTAAATTGATTTGAATGCATTTAGCTTTTCGCTGAACACACTGTGAACTCCATAGGCCAAGTCAAATTGTTGCTCATCTATAATAGCTGTTTGAGCTTTATAGTCATTGGCTTTAATAAAATAACTCACGGCAATGGAGACCATGACCAACAAAGCCAAAATGCCAAAGGCTGCCGCCGTACTTGTGGTGATATTGAGGCGCTGACCTTGCGCCATCGCCAACAAGAACAGTAACGGGATTGCACTACACAAGCACAAAATAGCCCCCTTAGTCACCGAAGATGATACCGCCAATTTGCTTTCGACATAGACTTTTGCCTGCTCTAGGCTGATAAGGGGGGTATCTGGTGCTGTATCAGTCCCATTGTTTTGCAACACCTCGTTTTCATCGAGTAATAAAAAGTCTGTTGATACATCAAAGATTTTTGCCAGTGCAATGATTTTGTTAAGATCAGGAATACTGTTAGCACTTTCCCACTTTGAAATAGACTGACGAGATACACTCATTTTTTCTGCAAGTTCTTCTTGAGACCAGCCCAACTGTTTTCTTAACCTGATGATTTTTTCTGCCAATATCACAAGATTCTTCCTTTTTAATTTTATTGAGCTTTGAGCGTATAGAATACCGCAGTTGCACACTAGCAACTACAGTTGGTATTTTGTCAACGAGCAGTTGCAAAGTACATAAACAATTGAAAGATATTAAAATATTTTTTACTTTTGTGATTTACCACAAACCATAAAAAAACATAGTACTAGCTCATGTAATGCGACCAACACCGGCATAGCGCTCAGCAAAAAAATACCAATAACATAGAAAAGCCGACAATGAAGTTTGCTCTATTGCAAAAGCAATGGCGATTTGTTCTGTATCAACATCAATTCGCTGTTGGTACACATACAATACTTTGGTTGGGTTGCTTACAACAAGTAAGCAACCATAGCATGACTTGAATTAAAGCTTTTTAGCAATAAAAAACTGATAGCCAAACTCACCTAGATGCGACTTATAAAGGTTCACCTCGTTTTGAATATCTGCGATTGCTTGAGAGTTTTTCATCATCGCAGCAACCTTATGCAATCGCTCCTCAAGCGGCTCATAGTAGTTTTTCCAAGCTTGCTCTGAAACAGTGAATGTGTGCTCAAGTTGATAACCAGCCTTTGCAATTTGCAACTTGCGAGTTTCAATAGTTTGGATGTCTGGATAATCACTTTTCCAGTGGTTGATAGACTCTTTGCTCGGCTTGTCTGTCAACCAAGCTAAATCGCTGAAGACGAGTAATCCGCCATCTTTTAACAAAGGTTTCCATTTGGACAGTGCATTCTCTACGCCCATTACATATGCTGACGCCTCCGCCCAAATAACATCAAATGCTCCCTTAGCAAAATTTAGCTCAGTCATACTAACGCACTCAGTTGTGATTCTATTATCTAAGCCATGTGATTTTATTTTGTCTTCCAACTGCTCTAGGGCTAATTTCTCATTATCTGTTGCCACGATTTCAGCATTCGATAGTTTGGCAATAACAATGGTAGAGTTACCTTTACCACAACCTACTTCTAAAATTCGCATAGGATTTAGGTTGAGCCAATTAAACGCTTTAGTCGTGTCGTCTTCGCTGTTGGGGCCCCAAAACTCAAGTGTTTCGAAAACACTCATAAAGTCTTGCATGTATTTGTCATGTTCGTTCATATCTTTTGATAACCACTTAACTCGAAGGGCTTGCTTTTCGTCAAACCCCTGAACTTTTAACCAGTCTATATGTGCATCAGGTGCTATTTCGGCAAGTGTTTCATGCCAAGGCTTACTCGTTTTATCGCCTAGCAGACAAGCTAACAAAGCCAATGACTTTTGCTTTCGCTTAATTTCATTGTCAAGCTCGTCATAACGCAATCTAAGTACTGACTTGTCTAGCTTACTCTCAAGACATGATTTGCATTCAGCTAGAGTCAGCCCACCGCTTTGCAACTGCTGAATCAAGCGAATTTGCTGAACATCTCTATCGCTATATACCCGATATCCGTTTTCTAATCGTTTTCCCTTGATCAAATTTAGCTTTTCGTAATAAAGCAAAGCCGTTCTAGACAAACCAACTAATGAAGCTAATTCAGAAATACGATACACATAAAACTCCGTACATTTAAAATGTGAGATCAAATGTAAACTATAAAGTAATAGACAGGTCAAGATGTGATATTAGCTTTAGTGTTTATTTGCGTTTCACACTGAACCACTATTTGTAGTGAACAGCGTTTCGCCTAAACCAATAATTTTTTATTTAATACAGAAACTTGAGGAAACTATTTGGCGCATATTGGAATACATGTTGGTTGGATTGTGGCTCAATTTTCGATGTAAATTAACACATAATATTAAAAACAAGCCTCGTACAATCCATCCCTAACCGACGTTTTTAAGACCAGCCGGCCAAGAGCAAAAGGTCATGCTTACTATTGGTGATTAAAAGTTATTGGTGTTAATTGCTGTTCGCCTGCGACTTAGCCATGATCTCGTTGTACATTTGTAAGATACCTTTGGCTAATTTACTGTATTCAGGGTGACGCTTAACCACATCCATCACTTGATGCGCATCGTCAAATACTTGCTCTAGAAAGTCTATATCGTACTCATCTAACACACCACCAGCGTCGACTTTCGCTTGCAGCTTTTTCACTTTGGGTAAGCGTTCGGTTTCAAAACGCTTTAATATTACGGCAATAACACCTTTATCTTTTTCTTCAAGATCCACTGTACACCTGCCATTTATCACTAACGAAACTCAATGAATTAAATATTAGACCAATTCAGTGTTAATTTAATAAACTTGAGAAATTTCTCTAGTTTGGTGGCCAAAATAACTATGCCACCACGCCCCGTACCCCAAGAAGTTTGGGACGCCATGGACACGTACCAATATTATAAAAACCAATTTGATAGCTTAACATTTAAAGTTGGAGGAAACATTAACACTGGAGCAGGAACCCAAGCCGCTAGCTCAGGAATTGCGAATGACTGCGGGACATCGCAATTCGACGTTCCAGACTTCATATACACATCCGCGTGCAATAACCACGACATCTGTTACGCGAGCAGCACCCCCAAGGCCACCTGCGATGCAGCCTTTTCATTAGACATGAAAACCATCAATGAGGCCTTGCTAGGGACAATAACTAGCTTCGAAGAACTATTTGTGGCGGGTTTGCTTGAAGTTACATCAGACATCTACTTTGAAGCGGTCAACAGCACATACGAAGCGACAATTGCGTACTGTAACGCAACATCCAACCCTAACGCGAGCGAATGCCAACCGAATAGCCAAAATCTCTCACTTGGAAGACCTACCGGTTACGAGAACAGAGTAACATCAGGAATAAACAATCGAACATACACGTTTTCATGTGAACTATGGCAATTTCCCGACGGAACTGGTAGCTATTATTACTTAAGACGTAATTGCTCTATAGTATCTATAACCCCCTAGAACATTTAAACCCGAGACAATAAACCTACATGGAATTCAAATTCTTGCTATATCTCTTACCATCAATTGTGATTGGACTAGCACTGAGCGTTGGACTCAAACGCTCATGCAACACGTATGCAATCAAAGCCATATACGCATTTTTGCTTACATGGCCGTTTGCGTTGGTCTATCTAATCCAGGTGAATTACATAACCATTTTCGGACCACCAACTAGCGCACCAATGACCGCCGTACTCTACGCCACCTTTGCCACACCATCAGCTCTGTTAGGATGCTGGGCGTTCAACGCCGATCTTAAGCACCTTTTTAAAGCTAAAGAAAAGTAGAGCAAAACAAGGAGCATCTATGGTTTTTGGACATATTTACCAATCGGTAAACCGCACCTGATTCTCTTAACGAATAGACTTAACGTTCAGTGAAACCTCTACCAGACATTTCACCGCACATATCGATATGTTTTCAATTTTAGGTGCATACAAAACCAAAGGAGATCTATTTTTTCAAGCGAAAGGTGGTGTCGTCTTTGAAACTGTAGAAATCCATACTCATAGTGAAGAAGAGTTTGGAGGGGTAATCGAATTAGGCGGCGGTTATGAATTGTAACGGTCAAATAAGCGTGGATACGTCTTTAGGAACTTTCACCCAATTTAATTGCCTTGGAATAATTTATTTTTAAACTGGAACCCACACATGTGCAATCCAGTTTAAAAGTAAATTATTTCAGCGTAAGAATGCGGGCTGCAGGCGAGAAATCCAAATAGAGATTTTTAATAATCCAGCTAAAACGTAAACTTCTTGCCAAAAATCCAACTTAAAATAAACTCCCGCACTATTCGATGCAAACCTTTGATATTAAATAGCTTTTTAGTTATGGACGAGCAGTAATATATAGGTGCGTATTAGGGAAATTATTAGATAGGTTTGGCAATTCTTCAATAAACATGAAGAAAAGTTGCGCTTTTATTGCGCAACTTTAATTGGGGCTAAAAGGAAATCAAGTGTCGACACACTCAACGCCTTTTGTTTTTCCATATAATAACAATGAGTTATAAAAACTTACTGTGTCAAATATGTAAACAATAAAAACAACAAGTTTACAATGATTTGGCCGCGTTAAACTTTAAAGTATTGTCACTCTTAACTTGATAGTGACATTCAAAAGCGGCTTTTAAATCACTATAGCCCCCGGAATCATAATTCCGTTCTTTGCAAAGAATGCTTTAGCCTGAAATTCTGACCATGCAAAATCCAAGACATAGCTGCTCGTCGGCAAATTAAGTAATTGCGGTGTGACCGAATGTAACATTTCATCGGGAGTGATACCATGAAGCACTAGATTGTAATCGCTTAGTTTTACATGAGGGTTAATTTTCTCTGAATGTTCCACACCTAAAATAACGGTAAATGTAGAATCTTCTTTGTAAAACACATCTAGAGATTTGAGCTTAATTGATAGTTTCTCGTTGATCGAATTTAACGGCTCATTAAAGCCCAATATTGATGGTGTCAACCTATCTAGATTGTTCACGATATCCGTCAGGACAGTATCGATTGTTTTATTTCTAACATTGTTTCTAGCAAAAACATCAACTTTCACATCCAACCATTCATCAGCAACAATTTTTCTGCCAGTGACATTCAATTCTGTTTTACTTCGAACATCTTGAAATAAATCTGCTGTCTTGTTCCATTTCACAACTTGAGTATGCTTTCGCTTATTGCACTCGTTTATCGCGTATGCCGCATATAACAGATTAGACAGACTATCTTGACTCTCACTTAGCTCACTTTCTAACGAGTATCGTTCAAGTAGAGATGGCAAATTATGGTCTCCAGAAGGTGTAGTTAATTTTCTTAAACTGTTTGATTGAAGCCTAAATGTCTGTTCTTCATAGTCTGCTCCTTCATAGAATTGTTCAACCGCAAGCGTTGCTAGTTCGATAAAATGCTTATCAGATAACAAATCATTTACCTTAACGTCCTCAATAGTCACATCAAGTTGACCTTCACGTTCTGGGAATAAATGAAGTTTCATTTTTTGAATATAAAGATCGATCAAGATACTTAATTGGAGATCATTTTCTTGAGAAAGAAACCCTTCAATATTTGAATGTTGATCCAGATAAATGCAGTCTGCTTTATATTCTCCAAAAGCGCTTTGGGGTAAACCATATTTGGCTATCAAGATTTCAGCAGTTTCTGTTTTAAATCCATGTTTACCTTGCTTTGCTTCAGAGATCCTTGACTCAGGAACATTTAGTTCAAAAGCTAGAATTTGCTGTGACTTAATCTGAGTGAGTGCATGCTCTACCAAAATCTTGGTTGTTAATTTGTCTTGTCTAAGTTCGTTAGGGTTGTAGTTCATTGATTTCTCCTTGTTAAATCCACGACAAAATCTACTGATAATTTAAAATCCCATCAAATAAACAAATTACAAAAAGCACGTAACAAAATCGTAATTGATTACAGGATTTTTGCAAGGTTATATTTTCAATGAAGTAAAGGTTATTGATGTATGTAAGATAAATATGAGCTGAAGCCTGTTGAATGAGTCTATAATGCGATATTTTTACTTTCCTAATGAAGTGTATAGATGAGGTGGGTAGTCTTGAATGACTAGATTGTAACTATCTTGCGCTTAATGCGGGGCTGCACTTGAGATGTATTGCGAGGTCATTTTAAGAATTAAAGTTTGAAGCGCAAGTTGCGTAATTCAACTACGCAACTTTAATTAGGTAAGTAAGTTCGGGTTTAGCTAGCACATCGCTGCTTAAACAGCTCTAAAGAAGAAGCTGATAATAAATGGTTACCCTGTAGCTGTAGTTGAAGACGGTGTTTTAAATGACGAGGAGGTTTGGATTTATACCATTCGCGCTCAAATTCTTCTATAGCGCTAAGCAACTCAGGGGTTTTATTAAAAAGGTGCAACTTGGTGTGTGGTGTATCGGCACCGTCAACCGCTTGGAACCCATTTTCTATAAGGAACTTGTTCAAACTACGCTTGCCATACAGAGCTACATCACACCACTTGTCGAGTAACACGTAATTATCTGTGAACGCCTTTACATCTTTCGCTTGATACTGAAAACTTGACCGAGTCACTGGCACTGTCTCCCAGCCCAATAAAGACGCAATAGCCGTGACTTTAACGCGCTCGGTGCCTAAGTATGCCATTATCTCGGATGTTGACAATAAACGGCCATACTGTGACTCTTCATGCTCAGCCAAGAGCATAATAAGCTCTGATTTAGAAACATAAAAATCAGCAAATGTTGAAGCATCATTACGACGATGAAAATTAACATTTTCACGTAATAACAATGCTAGAGCATCGCCAAAGTTGAATAAGTATTTAGCGCATATATTTGAGATGCTATTTAGCGTTAAATAATCATCGTCAAATTCACAAATTGCAGATGCTGACTGTTTACGTAGACGATCCAAAATTTCTTGCAGCTGAATTAGAGAGTACCGGTATGAGCTTTTGACTTTCGTTGATGACAAGCCAAGGCCGTGGTTAAGTTCTTTCAATTGCGCAGGCGTTAAGGCAAGCAACTTACTCGCTTGACCATCTAACAACAAACACTCGTCACATACTTCAACGTTACATCGCTCTTCGGCTATGCCCTCTGCACATCCTCCCAATGAAGGCAACTGCTCAACAGGGTGTTGCAACAACCGTTTTATCGAATTAATCAGGTTATTTTGTACTGTTGCCCCAAGAGCTGCATACAACTGTTTCAATAATCGAGAGCGATTATCAGCCGACCGGAGTAAACTAAACGCCTTGCTGAAGACATTTACTGATTCTTCAACCGTTTTGTCCCAACGTGCAATTGGCGTCACATTAAAGCGGCTCGGACTCAAAACTATCGTTCCGGCTTGATATAAAGCGTCTAAGTACGCCTCCTTTTCAAGCGGCAAGCATTGTAGCCAAGCTCGCTGATAACTTGGGATATCCTCGGGGAGCGGACTGTAATCGCTCCAACGTAAGCCGCAACGGAAACAACCAGCAAACACGTCGCTATTCCACTCAAGCTGATGATGACAACTTGGGCAACTGTCGATAAGCATCACCTGATGTTCATTGCAATGTGTAATGTGCCCATGTTGCCACTCATGCTTAACGTAGCCATCCTTCTCATCAATGCAAACAGAGCACAACTTGAGCTTTTTTGAGGAGATTTTGACGACACACGTGGAGTCATTTTTATCTAGGGCATGCGTGGTGTCAAAATGATTTTTTAAGTCCTCCGGTGCTAACTGCAGGGCTACCGCGAGTCGAGAAGCAAACTGGGGAAAACGGTCACGTTTGACATCGTAAACAGTTTCACTTGGATTCAAATCAAGCATCTGAAAGATGATTTTGCTATCAAAGAAACCATTGCATGCAGCGATTCGCAGTACATAGCCTTGTACGCTTTCCCCTGCTTGCGGGCGAGGTCGAATCGGAGGGTGATTACGCATATAACCCTCGCTGGATAAGCAGCTTTTTAACTTTACTTATTGAAGCACTGAATGGATTAAGTTCTTCACCTTCAAAGCATTCGTCGTACGCTTCAACCAATGTTGATTTAGTGATTTTCTCGCCATCTTCTAAACGATCTAAACAGTCTTGCATCAACGTCATAAATGGACGTAAGCAACCATCGGTCGCAAGTAACATGCGTAGTAAATTGTCGTAATTAACATTGCAAAAATATGAAAAGCCCTCGTCAGTAATCGACTCGTTTAAGCATTTAAAGTAAGGGGCTGCGACCGGAAGGTGCTCAAAAAATTCGAATAAGAACTCAAGGTATTCAAGCTTATCTTCTTGGGTTTTAAAGCTGAAAACGGGTAACAAAATTGTCTTCGGTAAGCGTGACGCAAGCTGTTTATCAACGTCTTTAATAGCCATAGCATTGGGGGTTCCGCATAGTATCCACGCGCAATTGGTGTTGTTCGCTATTTCTTTAAAGTCTTTAACAAAAGCGCTAGTGGGTAATAACTTAGTTGAGGGAAGAACCTCCTGAACCTCATCAACAAACACCACTTTGACATCCATCTCATTGATTAGCTTGATGATGCGAGTCTTCTTATCGGCAGCCGTGCCTTTTTCAGGAGCAATATCACCCAGCTCTTGAAGTATCTGACCATACAGAACCTTCAGATTACCCCCCGGTACTTCGACATAAATACCAAACTTGTTATCGTGCTCGGAAAGTGATGCTTCAGCATGCTGAGATAAAAACGTTTTCGCAAACGTTGTTTTACCAATACCCGACTCACCTAATAGGATTGCACCCCCACGCTCAGAATCACGGTATTTCATGGTATGTAATACGGACTGCTCAGCTTTTAAATACTTACCCGTGCGACAGTATGTCTCTGCGATTTGACGGGCGACTGAGTTTAAATCATGCTTTTTCATAATAACTTTACCTACTACTTAGACTTTAATGCGTTTAACGTTCTTTTTGACGACGGTTGTTACTTTCTTAACTGGCTCATCCACTTCTGCGTCATCCTCACTGAGCTCTGGTGGGGCAATCATTCCTGCCTCGTTAGCGCTGATGCATTGCTCGAGCTGCAGCTGAATCTCTGCAGGCATAGTCTCGTTAGCATCTGATGGTTCAAATGCTTCAGCCTCGCTAGAGCTTGCCTGCTCGATTTCATCATCCTCATCGATAAGTAACTTTGGTGACAGGCGGCCCACCGCATTGGTTAAATCCAATGGTCCCTTCGACATTTGCAACGCTTTGTGTTGTGCCAGGGATGTGGGCTCTGAGTACGTCGTTGACGGCACCTCAAACAATTCACCGGTGTCAGGGTCGACAACTGAGATGCGAGAGATATCAACATGTGAATAGAACCCTATGACTTTTACTGACTTAGACTTTTTGTGGTATTTGTCGTAAATACGGATAAGTTTGCCAGGCATATTACGTGTTTTGGTTTGGTCGTTGTACCAAACATTGTTACGAACAATGCCTTTGTGCGCATGGATAGTGAACTCCGTTTCTACACCACGGAAAGTGTTAACTTTGACTAGGTAGGCAGGGTCAAGCATCGGTACAAGGTGTTTATACTCTCTCGCAACCTCTGCAGGTGTAGCCTTACGAAGCCCGCAGTGCTCGGTTTGGTGATATTCATCTAAGATAAAGGTCTCAACTATCTTGCGAAATTCTGTCTCTGTGATACATGCTGAGACTTTGGCTTGTTGCGTATCTTTATAGCCTTGCATGCGCTTGCCCTCGTATCCATCGATGCGCTTGCAACAATGCTCTCGAAAGGTGAGGTTAAAGCGTTCAATGATACCGTTTGACCACGGTGACGCTACCGGGTTTTGTTGGCCACGAATTTGAACATGCATTAAATAGCTACTCATCTGCTTGGCTGAAAAGATACCAGAGTCGTAACGTACTTCTTCAGGCTTACCGTATAGAGGCCAGTCGTGCTCAGTATGCTCAGGCTTGCGTTTGGCTTGTATCGATACTCTCAGTAGCTCGATTGCTGAGCTTAAGTCTTCTCTGCGCGAGTGCGCATAGACTATTACGTAGCCAATAATCGCTCGAGTAAAAATATCAATCGCAAAGAATACGACGGGCATACCTACGTACTCACCCGCATGGTTAAACAAACCAAGGTTAATGTGAACAGCGTCAATTTGGACAAGCTCCAGCGGACGAGAGACCACTATATGTTGACTCGATTGTCTGAATCTTCTGCGGGCGACATTATAACCTTCGCGTGCAATGCACACTTCTACGGGATCTAAGCTTGCAAACTTAGCAAGAAATGTTGAACGAGCCATGCCTTTGTAGTTTTCGCGGTCACGACACGGCATCCCGTTAACTAATTTTTTTTGCGCTTCTTTATACTTTCGCCAGCACGCTTCTTGAGATAGACCTTGTTGTTGGTCCTTTTCAGCTTTGGTAGGCTGGAAATAGTATTGATGAATGATGTCAAAGAATAAATCAACGGCCTCTCCGGAGGCTTGCTCACCTCGCTTTCCCTTTTTAAGGTTGACCATGGCGACAAAGTCAAAGTCAAGTTGTTCAGCCTTTTTTAGCCACGAATATACTGTATCTGCCGATGGTTTATTCTTTCCGGTATCACCACGTTCTTGTGCTACTTTATCAATAACTTCGCGAATGACTCTGCGAGAGCAGTTTGATTCACGATCTCGGAGCGGCATCACATACGCTTCATATCGCTCCGCAGAAAGCTTCTCTGATTGAGAAGTCAGCGGTATTACAGGCGCAATACACCCCTCCATCGGCGGTGTTTGAATATGTTCACTTAGAACTTTTTTCTGGTACTTCTCAGGTGAAAGCATGATGCACCGTGAATTGAGTTCTATAACAACAAAGTTTTCCTTAAAAGCACGGATGACGGCTAGCATGCCATGATAAAGAATCTCTTTACCTTCCGAAATTACAAGAGCGCTCATGCGACCTCCAATTTTAATGTAAGTGTCGAATTTGCATCGATTAAAAGTGTTTCATCCCACTCAAAAAAGCCATGTGCAACCAGTGCCAAAGCACTGTGCAGTGGTTCTTGAACGTGTTCTGCAAGATGACCAACTAACTCACCAAAACTCAATTGCTGGCATGGTAAACCATCAAGAGATTGCACCTCTGTCGCGCTAGGCTGGCGCTGAAGATATGGATAGAGGCGCTGAAAGTTATCTACCTTGTGACCTCGATAAATGAACTTCTCGTCAACCAGCTCTAGCGGGTGATGCAGGCTCTGTGCAAAATAGGCTTGCAAAGTTTGAAACTTACGCTGGTTTTTGGGACTTGCGAGCTTTTCGCTCGGCTTAATTTCTTGGCTCTTAAAGCGGCCATTAGTCAGCTGCACCAGAAAATCAGGTGTATAGCGCCCATTGCGGCCATTTAGTGGGTAAGTGACTGAAAACGGCTGCGCCACATAACGCGCAACGTTGGCGTCAAACTCTAAACATAGTGCTGAGTGCGCTTCGAGCGCGCTCTCAAATCGAAACGAACAGTGGTTCTTATGTGAATAAAACTGATGCTGTACCGATAGCTTGCTCTTCTCCATCGGAGGTGTTTGAATATGTTCACTTCGAACTTTTTTGTGGTAGTCCTCGGGTGACAGCATGATGTATTGTGAATTGACTTCGATAACAACAAAGCTGTCCTTGAAAGCACGGATAACGGCTAACTTGCCATGGTAAAGAATCTCTTTACCTTCAGAAATAACAAAAGCGCTCATGCGACCCCCGATTTTAATGTAAGTGTCGAATTTTCATCGATTAAAAGGGTTTCATTCCAATCAAAAAAGCCAAGTGCAACCAGTGTCAAAGCACTGTGCAGTGGTTCTTGAACGTGCTCTGCAAGATGACCTACCAACTCACCAAAACTCAATTGCTGGCAGGGTAAACCATTAAGGGTTTGCAGCTCTGTCGCGCTAGGCTGGCGCTGAAGATATGGATAGAGGCGCTGAAAGTTATTTACCTTGTGACCTCGATAAATGAATTTCTCGTCAACCAGCTCTAGCGGGTGATGCAGGCTCTGTGCAAAATAGGCTTGCAACGTTTGAAACTTACGCTGGTTTTTGGGACTTGCGAGCTTTTCGCTCGGCTTAATTTCTTGGCTCTTAAAGCGGCCATTAGTCAGCTGCACCAGAAAATCAGGTGTATAGCGCACATTGCGGCCATTTAGTGAGTAAGTGACTGAAAACGGCTGCGCCACATAACGCGCAACGTTAGCGTCAAACTCCAAACATAGTGCTGAGTGCGCTTCGAGCGCGCTCTCAAATCGAAACGAACAGTGGTTCTTGTGTGAATAAAACTGATGGAGTACAGATAGCTTGCTCTTTCGTGGCAGCTTTCGCATCAATTTCAACTCACGCTCTTTTAACAACATTTCTCGCCCTCCGCGTTCTTGCGAAACACAACAATGCAAATAAGCATCAAGCGGTTTTTTGTTGTTTTTGTGTCACTACAGCGACGGTAAAAATTTGCACACTTTTCGCGCCATTTGCTGGAAGTGTAGTCGATATGTGCAATACTGAAAGGTTGGGCTAATGAAAATTCACCTAATTGCTCGTCTCCCCAAAAGCCATAAACATTATTTTTATTAAAAAACACGCTCGAAAGCATAATACCCACCCTAAAACACCTATTTTTGTTTAATTAACACTCTGCAAAAGCAGATTTGTGAGAATTAAACAGGTTTTTTCGGGGCTTTGCAAACGCGATTCCATAAAACTAAAAACCCCGCAAAAAAGTGCAAAAAACACACCACAAAACAACACAAGCAACTGTTTTTAAATAATTTGCGCTTTGCAACCTTATTTAGATTAAGTTCCAAAAAAGCCACACAAAAACAGGTTAAGTTACATTTTTACCGCTAATTTTTATTTTTATGCAATTAACCACTGTTTTTCACAGTTAAAATACTCTACATGGTCGATATTCTTGTCAAGAAGCGAAAAAAAATGAAAATAATTTCATAATAATTCAAAATAAATTAAAATGTGATAATTATCACAACTGGAGCTATTGCATGCCTCAAAAAACGCAACGATTCAAAGTAAACCCGTCCGTCATCGCTGACTTCGATCGAATGATCGAGGGGCTAGGTCTGGTGAAAAAATTCTGGTTTAACGCATTTATAAGATTCGAAATAGACTTCCTTGAATGGGTTTATTTCAAGCTCCGAAAATCTAAAGATATACCGATAAATAGTTTTACAGCTATGAGGTATATTGAGCGGCTATACAAGGCTCAAGGAACAACTAACTTGCGAGTAAAAGAGTGGGAGTATTTTTATGTTCAAATGACTGAGAAAGAAATCGAGCTACTTAACGATAAGTGTACCTACTGGTCATTAAACAAAGACAACTTTATAGAATTTGTGATGAGTGAAGCTGTTTTTCGAGTTACGGGTGGAAACTTCAAAAACCTCCGGGAAAAAGAGATGGAAGAACTGTTTTACCTCAAACGCGCAATCACAGAACGGCCGAACCCTAAAGACAAGCTAGCTCGATACCAAGAGAAGTTATTTGTTGATGATGCCATCATTCCGAATTGGTTTAAGAAAGAATGCCGAAAACGCTACCCTGCTCAGTACAAAAGATTTGAGCAATAAGCGCTAAAACTAAAGGCTTAGATTAAATATCTATACTTTATTAGCCGAGCAAAACTCAATGCCTGCACTGAAAAAAAACATAGTGCAGGTTTTGAGTTAGTACACATTAACTTTGAACTAACTTTTCTACCATTTTAGATATTTCAAACATGCCGCTTTCCATAGATGCACTTAAAACTTCTGTTTTTTGATAAGTTGGTACGATGATACCCAAGCTCTTAAATTCGTCATGATGAGTAATTAAATCCAGGTACGATTTCAATAACACCGGTTTGGTTGTCGATCTTGATAGATCTTTTTTAACCTTCTCTTCAAAGCGAGCCACTTCAAGCTCATCGTCGTCTTCATATTTTGTATAGTAAAGCTCACGCCCAAGTCTTTTTTGAGACCACTTCAACATCCCGAGAAGCTTTTTTATTTCTTTTTGTAATTCTTCTGTCCCCATTTGTCCCTAACACCTTTGCTATGTTTGTCATTACTGACCCAGCGGGGCCAGTAAATTGAATTAATAACCTAATTAATAAGGAAAAAATATGTCTAAAAACACCATGTCCAAAGCCGCTGCTGCGCGAATTCAATCAGCTACAGCGAAAGCTAACGGTGGCGTCGTGCCTAAAGACTCATTTGCAGCAAGAGCGATGTCTTCAGCCAGCAAATCTGGCGGTACACCACCAAATGGTCCGAGTAAAACAGGCAACCCCTCTGGGGGAGGTCGTGGCAATAATCCACCTAAAAGTAAATAGCAGGGTTTATGCCAAATACCTCTAATATGTCTGATGCTGAGTTAGATCTATGGTCAGACATTAACAACCCCAATAACGACGCCGATATGGATGACTGGGCTGATGCCCATAATCCTAACAACGACGACTACTTGGGCGATTAAAAACAAGGTAGCTCAGGCGATCAGTCTGAGCTACCTACATTCTTTAGCGTTTTTTCTAAAAGCGTCTAAAAAGCTATCTTCGTCTACTTTGTAGCGTACATAAGAAATTTCATTCATCGTATCTTCTAATGCACACAAGCAAATGCTTTTCTTTGAACCATACGAAGAATAGCGTAAAGGCGCTTGGTAAGAACTTAAACAAGCATCTAACACCGCATACTCAACATCCATGGGATATCGATTATCAGTTATTGCGTAATCGATAAAGAGGCTACCACCATAAGCTAAACAAACTGTCAGCCCTGCTGCTTTAATTGGCTTGGCAATGGAAAATTTCTCTAAAACGCTTTTACACGTCTTACAATGCAACTTTACTGTTGCCCCAACTTCGGCATCATCTCCACAGCTACAAGATTCTGACATGTTTACTCCTTGCTGATTTATTATTATTCCATTCATTCGTTATCAAAAATAAACAACGAAGTTAAACCACTAATATATATACTAAAATAAATCCAAGCCCACCACCCTAAGCAACTATTATTTCGAAACAGCTCCCCAAAAAAAACCTTTTTATGCATCAAATAGAGCGAACAGTACACCACGTACGAATTAAAATAATTTAAAAAACTTCTTGCATCCGAACCTGGTTGCGTACTACTACCCCGTCAAGCAAAACCGTACACAAAATACGAACCAGAAAAATTATGAAAAACATCGAATCTCTAACGACAGAAACAATCACTGGCGCAACCAACGCACTTTTTGATAAGAGCGAACACAGAAATGACCAGAAGACTGATTTGCTTACTGGCGCTTCGTTAAGTGCAAATGGTGAAATCATCGCTGAACAGCTTGGTAATGTTATCGTAAAAGAAGGTAAGAACATTCAGCGCTATTTATTACAACAAGGCATTGGTGTTCAGCTTATGAAAGCTAGCTAAAGTGGGGATTAACCAAGTCAACGATATGTAAACCATGCGGTTTTGTCATAAGTCAAACCCTGGACTACACTCAAATTGAATGGGCAAGGACGTGCTCTCGATACGGTTACCTTGCTTTTCTTCTATCATTTAATTAAAAGGATTTATCATGCTTATTCTCACCCGAACAATCGGACAAGTAATCCACATTGGTAACAACATCACCTGCAAAATTATTTCAATCCAAGGGGAGCAGGTGAAGGTTGGTATAGAAGCACCTAAAACGGTCAGCGTGCATCGGTCTGAAATCTACAAGCGGATCAGGTCGGAGTTAAATGCGTAAAGCCTATTCTGACTTTATCTAGTATGAGCATCAGGAGTTATCGCACTACTTTCATTCTGCGATAACTCCTTCGGTGGAAATTCTTACGTTAAACGTCTCTGTTGTGCCACTTGCTGCCGTTCGCAAATTATTTATTTTCTAATTTCCACGCCTGAATTTGTCAGTATCCACGAATTTGATGTCTTAGTATTTACATTTTGGTATATACGTAAATCAGCAGGCATTTTCATATACTCATAGGTTTCGACATTGAATAGTAATGGCCCATTATATTGCTCTGAATATAGATTCAATAAGAAATAACGTCCGCTCGGTGTAAACACATTTCCGATACCCGCTTGCATTCCAAATGTAGGCCCTTTAAACCCCATACCTTCTTTAGTTGTTAATACCTTATTATCGTCAATATAAAAAGACATATTCGTTCTATCTTCACTTATCTGGCTTTTTACTCGGCCTTCCGCTATCAACATGTCTGAATAATCGTGAACAGAAAAATTGTAAAATATAGTGCGAAGATTATTTATTTTCTTTAATTCCTCTAAACCGACAACTTTTCTCTGAGTAGAATTTAAAGGGCTGTGGTTCAGTACCAAGTCCCCATCAGGTGTAGGGCTTACAAAATAAATACCATTTTCACCCTGAGCATATAAGAAGAACGGCATAGGATTAACAACCTTCGAAAACTCTTGATTATCAATAGTATATTTAACTAACGCTTTTGTTTCTGAACTAATATAGCCATCTTTATTTCGTTTATATACTTCATATTCTAGAACGTAAAAGTAATCTGAAGTAGGCCCCCATTGAATGTTACCTGTATAAAATGTTTCTCCAACAGGTTCACTTTTAACATCAAACGGGTTCATTACTTTAGATATAAACTGCTTTATAGAACCGTCATATGAAAGCAACCAAATTTCATCAGAATATTCAATGACCGCAAAAGAATTATTTGGCGATACGTGAACATCTACTATTCTCTTATCAGACTCGAATATTGTTTTGTCTGCTATAGAGAATTGGTTCCCAAACTTAATTGAATTACCTATTGAATAAAAGACTTCTTGTTCATTAACTACGGTAAATTCAGTGGGAGTAAAATTAAGGGCTGTAGGAGGGTATGTTTCTTTATCAATCAACACTAACAATGAAAAATAAAAAATTGCAATTAATCCGAAAAAGACAACTACCGTATAAAATAACTTTTTCATTGTGCATCCTTTTCGGGTTAACTCAATAATTCCGATTTAGTCCGTTAATCGCTCACAGCAGTCGCTCGCGGCCACTCACTTTTCAATAAGTTACGTTATTTATGCAGACGCCGCAATTGTGCCAACCTCGGTCCGTTAGAGTTTGCTTATATACGATAATTTTGGAGTATTAGCGCCCAAGTCTCAGTTAGGTGTTTTTAGATTAGAGACTAACTTAATTAACAATGCTTCTTTTCTAGGCGTTGTCCAATTTCGCTTTAAGTAACCGAGTAAAAGGCCAACTGGAACACCAACCAAAGCTGAAAATTTTCCATAACCTTCATTAGTGATAAGAAAATAACTAAACCAAATCAGTACAATCACCGTTACAACTAAAACGTATTTGTACCATCGCCATCGATTAACAAATTTAATCGATTCATTGATTATCTTAACCTCAGGTTGACTATATTTCATAAACACCTAACAGTTTAATCTTTTGTCGTAAGTTGAGTGACTCTGATTCGCTCACAGCAGCCGTTCGCTACTGACTATTAATCAATAACTTACGCTATTTAACCGACAGGCGCAAATGTGCCAATACCTGTCAGTCGCAACAGTTATTTAAACCACAGTTTTTGTTTTCTTCGCTGAACGCGTCTTCTTTTGCCTAAAGCTATAAGAGCTAGGCCACCCGCTACAGCAATACCTGAACCTCTAGCTCCTTGATAAGCAAGCATCAAACCAACTATAACGATTAAAACACCTAATACACATAAAGTTAGCGGGGAGAAATATCCGTAATTTCTTTCGCGTGTTGACGCAAATAATAGCCTCCAACCTATTAACCCTAAAGGTATTCCTAGGATGACCAACAAAATTGTAAATAATCCTGAGTCAGATGTCGTATCGAATAAAGCTTTGTGCGCTACAAATATAAATATAAAAAGACAAGCCAGTCCAAAGACAATGGATTGGATACGAGGCATAGGCTCAGTTACTTTCTTTGTGTCAAAACGGGAGTGCTTCATGGTACAGGTTAAATAGATTACCTTATGTTGACTTTAGGCTGCTTGTCGCTCTTAACTGCCTAAACAGCTATATTCTTTGGTAAACCAATATTCAGCTCTACCATCTGAAAGAACATAATTACTCTGGTTAGCTGACACAACCGTATACTGAATCTGAGAGTGACCGTTGATTGTTTTTAACAAACTATTCGTCTCGAAAGTCCATATTCCTTTCTCCCAATATTCATCAGTATGGTAAACTGATTGCTCTTTGTTTAAAGGGCCACGCTCGATGACATGACAACTGAAATTACCGTTGAGTTGAAAATCACAATCATAAGTTTCGATGGCATCATCACCTATATCTATTTGGCTAAACCATTTCCCTTCAAAATATTTCGAATTAAGTTCTACTTCGATGTGATTTGGTCTTGAGCAGTCTTTACTAGCATCAGTTATTACAGAACATGAAGTACAACTAAAAAGTAATATGAGTGCAATTCCATGCTTCAAAATTAGTTATCCTTTAACGTCTGTTGTTCGCTCTAAAAGGCAGCAGTCAATCAGTAACCTACCCCAAAAAACAGTCCGACCATACCGACTATAAATAAAACCCACCAAGATTTATATATCCATAAATATTTTGCTATCAAAGCATCATTCCTTGAAGAGTTAAGATCCTTAGCTTCGTGCCAAAAACCTGAAGTATTTAACATTGAGATATATACACTGGTTTCCATGTCAACCCCAAGTTCTCTAAATCGATTTTTGATTTTTACCGCTAACTTTGGCGCTAAAAACTGTAAAAAAATAAGGACAGAAAAATAAATCGTATATGCCATTTTAACTCTACTTTAACTTCTGCTATTCGCTCACAACAGCCCCTGACTGCTTCCCAAAGTACCGGATTACTTAGACCGACGCGAACGCGTTAGTAGCCATATTTTTTAGGATTTCTCAATATTGCTGCAACACTATCTTTTGCAGCATCAAGTGATAATTCGCACTGCTCTAATATAGCGATTGCCTCTTCGATATTCTTTTGGCGAATTGCAGAATTAAAATTGTTAATTTTGTTCATGACAAATAGCCTTTCATTTATCGTCATTCCTTTTAACTTTGTCATAAACCTCTCTCATGTTTCAGGAGCAGTCGCTAGGGGTGTACTAAAGTTTAAGCTTTATAAAAGTTGTGTTTTGCACAGTATCGCCAACTGAAAAAGAAAAATGGACCTAATAAAAACCATACCCACAACATTACATTTCCATTGCCATTGTACAACTCTATACCCCCATATACGGTAGTGCCAACACCAACAAATGCCAATGCTTGATGCGGAAGTTGTAGCCAAGCAATCTTTGAGGAACCAACTAAATAAAAACCTACTGCTCCTAATATAGAACCCAGAATTAGAAGGATTACTGGCCTAAAGGTTAATTCATTTGTTCCTAGGGAGAATTGAACTAGTGAAATTATTCCAAAAAGGAAGCAAAACTTTGCTAAGACAATTAGTATCCCTGCCAAAGTGGTATTTGTCTTTTTTCCTGTCATATCTAGCTTATATTTATATATTGCTACGGCCGCTGTTCGCTCGTTAGAGACATTAACCTTTTCAATCTGTTAACGTCAAACTTGTGCCAATAACCGCCGTTCGCTAAATCATAACGAACGAGTTTTCTATATCTTGCTAAGATATAGAACGTGGTAACAAATGTCTCAGTTTTATTTTTCGTTCTTGAATTGTTCGTTTCGTTTCAACTCAGACTTAATAGCTTTTTTGACTTCATCATCCTTAAGTAATTCTTCGTATCCATCAACCATAGTATCAACTTTATCCTGTGGAATTTGCTCTGAGCTAGGCTTCGAATAAAACGTCATAGCAGCATTAAATCTCTTCATTGAAACCCTCATTATTGAGGAGATTAGTGCACTATCTTCATATATTTTTGAAACATCAAAACATCCTTTAAGTTTGGTCTTCGCTTTTCCATCTTCACTATTGTATTCAAGCACTTCGGTTGTCCAAGCAGACCAATCAATTTCTTGATTAGGAAATTTACTATTTAAATTATCGAAAAGCTCTTGAGAAAATACATTTTTTAAGACGAATGTTCCTGTATTTTTATTAATACGATTCATTTCATAAGAAAGGCATGAAGATATTGGTGCTGTTTTTTGTGCATACGAATAACCACTATGAAAAAATATTAATACTAATATTATGCGCACAATACCTCCTTGAAAAATGTTAATTAAATTTGATAAAGAAATAGAAATTTTTGGCTCTTAAAGGATTTTTGATTGTCTGTAGTTCGCTCACAGCAGCCGTACAAGACTGCCTCTTATTCAATAACTTACGCTATAACTGCGAGTGACGCAAACGTGCCATTTTCTGCCGTATGGGTCATAGCTTGCTACAAACTACACGACTTAATTTCCCAGCATCGTCCAGCAACTGGTACCCACCCTTTGATTTTATTAACAACTCATTCGGCTTAGTTTTATAAGAGGCTATAGGAGCACCGATTAATCCATATAATTTATTTATGACGGGCTTCGATTTAGAAAAAGTAATTATATATAAGTTTCCTCTGTCGCTCGACATGTGGGATATTCCCTCAGTAACTACATATCCAAACGGAAATTTGTAAATATCCTCAACATTTAAGTCAGCCAGTATTGATACTTTATTTTCGAGATCAAAGAAAACCAACTCTCCACCAAACTCTCCTCTACTATCACCAGCCAAAACCCCAAAAGGCGTCCTATAAATTACGTGAGGAATTACGTCTTGAATAGTCAAATGCCCTTCAGGTGCCGAGCCATATTTCCACCTATCTCTATAAAAGGTCATTGTATAGGCTAAAGGCGCATTAGCATCTGCTGCAATTACCGGATTCGACACAATCAAAAGTTGTCGTTCGTTTAACTCAAACTGTTGATAAAATTCATAAATTTCAGAATCTTGAACTTTTTTAGGAAGTGGCCCTCTTCTAATAGGGTCGTCAAAATAAGACTTATCAGGGTCCAACTCTAAGGCTTTGCCCTCATCGTATTTTCCACATTCGAATTCACTAAAAATTGGTGAAGAAAGAGCATTAAAGCTCATTAAAAATATAGTAAGCGCCAATTTTTTCATTATTTAACCATACGTACTAGGAGTGCCTTAACGGCTGCTTATCGCTCACAGCAGCCGTTCGCTACTGACCATTAATCAATAACTTACGCTATTTAACCGACAGGCGCAAATGTGCCATAAGCCGCCGTTGGTAATGTTACTTACAGAAGCAAAGTTAGGAAAACGAAAGTAGCCAGAGAAGCCCCTATCACTACAAACCACTTAGGCAATTTCATAGCTTGTTTTTTGTAGAGAGGCGATGCCTTTTTAAATTCATTAAAACTATCTCTCTTAAATAAATGCTTATACGCTCCGAATACAAAAACAAGGGATATTGCTAAGCTCGTGAGAAACAAAGACGTTAAGTTAGATGCGCCAAAGCCTTTTGCTCCCACAAAATATACGATACCCGATACCCGATACCCTTGAGGATTGGTGAATTAAGTACCCTAATGCGATTGTCATCAGAAGAAATATGATGAATATTTTTATTAAAGCTATGGTGAACAGTCTTTTATGTTTTTTAGAAGTTACCACTATTCAATTCCATTTTATTCTTGCGGCTGCTGTTCGCTCAGTCCAGACATTAAGCTTTCTAAATTGCTACCTAGTTAAATAGCCTTTAGATATGAATAGCTCTTTAATTTCTTTTTCTAACTTCACCAATTCATCTTCTCTTTCGAAGCCTTTACATCCGTGATAATGGTGAACAGATTTTACATCGCCAGCATATTGAATTGTTAGTATTGTGCTTGAATGATCAGTCCATTGCTCTTTGCAGATATTTTCTTCGTCAGACCAACCATAATCATCCCTAAAATTATGGAAATTATAGCTATCAATAACTTTCAATAAGTGAGTAAATAATTCCGGACTCTTTGGAAAGCTGTAGACCCCTTTATTAGATACATGGCTTTCTCCTTTGTAAATAACAGTACCGTCGGAAAGAACCGTTATTTCATATACTGGACATGTTCCAAAGCATGGTGTTTGAGCGAAAATGAAAGCATCACTTGGAGATTCTTTTGAAAGTGACGTAAAAGATATAAGGATGAAAATAAAAGTAAGGAGCTTCATATGATTTCCCTGGTTTTTAAGAATATTTAACCGACTGTTCTTCGCTCATTACAGACTCATACCGCTTACACTGCTGATGCTAGAGTATTTGGCTAAAGCTGATTTATCTTTAATTTCTTTCAGAACATGCTGTATATCTGTTTGTATCCCGTCTAAGTCATATATACCACCCAAGGCGATATTCAAAGCTTTAAACTGTTCAGGCTCCATAAAGACATAAAGTGCATATTCCGAATAACACTTATATTGCGGAAATAGCGAAACTAACATCCATGAAATTTGCTCTTTTGAATAGTATTTGGCCTTTGGATATTCTTTGTTGAGGAAACTATTTCCTTCTCTTAAAAAAGCCAACAATGCTCGTGTCTTTTTGGACCATAATATGGAAAGCATAAATATCCTTTTATTTCCGCTTATCGCTCGCAACAGCCATTCGCTACTGACCATTAATCAATAACTTACGCTATTTAACCGACAGGCGCAAATGTGCCATTTATTAGCTTGTTAGGTATACAATGCCTCTAATGCTATTGCAATGAATTCTATTAAAGCAGCAGAAAAAGCCAAAGTTAAATACGAAGCCCAATATGCTCTTTGATAAAACCTAACCTTTCGAGGTTCGACAAACATCTGATTTTCATGATGCTCTTTCAGCTTACCAAATATAACTACTGGTAATGTTAGAATCCAAAGCAATAACACCCAAACAATATCAGTAGCCCAATATGCGATTAATGGTATTAAAACCAAAAAGATATTGGATATCATAAAATATTGACACTTACTCGAAACATTAACGCGTATACCTAGCGCCCGCATAAGGGGCTAAGTAATGCTTGCTAAAATGTGCAGCGAAGCGGAACCGAGCAAGCTTTACGTGTCCCGTGCTTAATGCGCTTGTTAGGAGTACTTTACAACAACCCCATAAAATATTGTATTGGTGGCACAGAAACCAATAAACAGCCCAAAGCCAGCAACCACTTCTTACTTGGAGGGTAAAAAAGCGTTTTACTAACACCTGCCAAGCCTTTAAAAAAAATACACATATTGGTTTTGAAATACGCTAATAAACATATGCAACCAAGAAAAACAGCATAGATTACAGAAAGCAGAGTTTTTTCAGGGGTTAGGAACCAAGGCGGAATAAAAACTAAAGCAGTCAATAAAATGCTTATAGCTTTATTTTCACCTTCTGAATTCTGGAGTCCTGATTTCCATATAATAACCAAAATAGTGGTTACTATTATTAGGGCAAACCAGTGCCCAAATATGAACTCCATTTCAGTACTCCTAACGCCTCGTTAAGAGGCAAATAATGCTTGGCTATAATTTGGAACGCAGTGAACAAAGCCAAGCTTTATTTGTCCGTGCTTTAACGACTTGTTAGGTGTCCTTTTGATTGCGTTGAACTTTATTTGCAATTTTATGCCGAAATATTACTGTAAAAATACTCGTAATTACGAAAAGAAAACCACAAGCAAACTTTACGAATTTTATAGTCGGTATGTAAGGGAAAACATTATTGCTCTCTGTGTAATAGCAGTAATCACCAAATTTTTTACAAACAACTAGGTTACCTATTTTTAGTTCTTTTAATGAAACTAACCTTAAATGGATTTCATTGGAGTCAGTTAAATAAACGAACAATTTGGGGCCTGCACTTTTGTTTCGCTTTTGCTCATCTATGTATCTTAATTCAATAGGTGAAAGTTCAATAATACTTCCAAAGTAGTGTGCTTTAAGTTTATTAGAAGAACCTTGAAGTCCAGAACTAAACCAAAGAATACCTAAAACAAAGAACCCAATAGCCGTTAAAACCACCTGTTTGGAAAGATTATCCATGTACACCTAACGCCGCAAGCAACGGCTATTTTGGGCAGGCTATAATTGAAGCGAAGCGGAACCAGCCTGCTAAAAATTGTCCGCTTGACTTGCTTTGTTATAGGCCAATTGCACCTGACCTAATTGCGTAAACTTTTTCTTGCTAAGTGATCCACTTCAGTTACTTTGATATTATTTTGGTCAGCAAAGCATTTTATTGAATCTAATATTTGACTATGACTAGCTTTAAAACCACGGGTTGGGATTGTGTAGGTGTAAAGTTTCTTAACTATTGTCCCCATAAACCCTTTGCTTTTCCACCAGTTAATATCCTTTTTCCTTTTCCTCAAATTAACATTCAACTCGTTAATTTTAAAGCTAACGAACTTGTATTTAACTGAACCATTTATAGAACTATATATTGATGAAATTTGCTCGGCTGGAATTTCACCAATTGAAAATGGTGATGAATTATCAATTAAAAAGCCGTCTGCAATTATAAGTCCCTTATTACGGCTACAAATGAACTTTCCATAAATTAATATTAATGCAGTAATCAATATGGAAAAAGGGATAAAGAATAAATAGGCGATGATCGGATGGTACTTATCTGCATTTTGTTCAAGCTGCTCATAGGGCATTGCCAAAATTGAAAAGGAAAAATATGCTGACGATAAAAGTACAACAAAAAGCAACAGCAACTTAAGACCTGATAACTGAAAATGTATTCTATCCCGCACTACTGAGTCCATCTAAATATCCATACATAATTGCTGCGAATTTTGCTTTGGCCTATAACAGTTGTAATAAGTGGAAATATCCATGAAATACGGAATTATTCCACGTTTTATTTAATGATAATTATCGGTATTACTAGAACGACCGTTGTTCGCTCAAAGCGGAAGTAAATTTCCACTATGTTTTTATTTAATTTACTGATTAAACGTCAAAAGTAAAAGTGTCTATTACGACGATTCGTGACATGAAACTCAACAACATGTGCTACAAACTATTGATTTTAATGATAAATGCAATCGACACGGAACGATTTCGTTGCGCCTCAATAAGAGCTAAGCTGTTGATTATAAATAGGAATAAAAAAAGGATCTACGTTATGTAGATCCTTAATTTCATATCAGCCCAGCGTAAGCGGCCTTTTTTGTGCCCGGAATTTGACTATAAACAATTGAAAAGGTTAATGTATATTCAAGTGTTAGCAATCTAAACGTAACTGAAAAATTTAAAATAAATAGTTACTTAACAGGGAAATTACTTTGAATCAGCTATTAATAACCAATATAACAGTGATGTGTTTTTTGTTAGGTTGTGCTTCAACAAACAATGAAACTTTAAGTTTTAATAGCAAATGTGAAGGCTTTGAGTCCAATGACTCCGACAGGCTCGAATATAATTCTTATAAGAACTCTATCAATAGAGTAGCTCCTAAGTACCCAATTCAAGCGGCAAGAGATAAAGTTGAAGGGTATGTTCAATTTAATTTTGATATATCTGAACAAGGCAAGCCAATAAATATTGAACCAATATCGTCATTTCCTTCAGATACTTTTATAGACGCTGCAAAACAGGCTCTTTCACAGTGGGAATATATCCCTATGACTAAAAGTGGCTCGCCAGCATTAAGCAAGTGCCATAGTGTACAAATTGATTTTAGGCTGAGCTAAGACTGCAGAGTCGAGCTACGTACATTGTTGTGCTTAGAATTATATTTTAGTTAGGCTCAATATTCTTACTAGGACGTTAATATGAATAAATGAAAACCGCCTTCTTCACAAGGCATTAACCTTAAGTGGGGCGACCAACAAATTCGAGGCTTAGTCCTCGAATTTTTATTCATAAAAGTGAATATTTGACTTGGCGGTCGGTTAGGTTAGTATGAAGCGAAGTGGCGGAGGCAACTACCGCTTTGAGCGATAAGCAGACCTTATTAATACGATGAATAACAATAAGAAAAAATTAATCCGGATGCTGGCTATTCAAGTGTTGTTGACTGCCATTCACAAATATTTAGATACGCCAAATGATGTGAGTTTTATTACTTGGCACTTCTTAGCTGCATTGGGTTTTGGAATATATGTTATTTGGTTCGCTTTGAATCTACGATGCCCAAATTGCGGTGCTGGTCAGGTATTCCGAGGTTTAAGTGCGTTTAACATTCGGTGGCCTGAGAACAATTGCCACAAATGCGAAAAGCCTTTAGGCTAACAGGCAGTAAAGAGCGATCAACGGTCGGTTTAGTAATACCGATAATTATCATTTAATAAAACGTGGAATAATTCCGTGTTTCATGGATATTTCCACTTATTGCAACTGTTATGAGGATCAAAAGAGTGTTAGAGGACGTCAAGAATGCTTTTCATTTTGCGTTTGACAAATTCAGCCCGATTTTGGTCGGATGGACAATCGGCTTATATTTCTTAGGCGCTTTTTCATCTCCTGAGAATATTGACAATACTCATATAGCAAATTTTGATCGCTTTATAACCCTTTGTTTAATTTGTTTTGGTTTAGCCTTTTTATTTAAGCTTTTTAAGTTGCGCAGATCCCCATAACAAGGCAATAAAGTCATGGACGCAAAACAGTTGGCTGCGCTCGTGCCTCGCTTATTTTAGCCAACTATTTTGCGCCACTTATTGAGGTGTTATTACCTCGAAACCAGCGTATATTAGCAATTGCTAACGGGCAGAAAATGGCACAAAGCGGTCATAGCCTATTAGCAGATCTACGATTAGTGTGATTGTCAGATTTGGTTAAGACCTATTATTCACGTCTGACAGTTCAAGTCGAGACTTATACAAATTAAGTCAACGTCACAAGATGCTTATATGGACCAATAACTGGTTAAATACAAAAGATTGGCATTCAAATCACAAAGACCTTAGATAGGCTCATTTTTTGATCTTATCACCTCATTTTCGATCATTTTCCAGCAAAAACATGACAGTTCACTGAAGTTAACCCGCATTAAAGTATTTGCTCAGTTTATTTTGCTTGGATTATTTTAGAAATAAACTGGATTGCACACACACATACCTTATTTTTAATTTGCTGTTGCGATAATCCACAAGCTGTATATACTAACAGTAACTGTACGAATAAACAGGCCAAATTAACATGCGAGCACTAACTGCCAGACAACAACAAATATTTGATTTAATCAAAGAAACAATAAACGCCACCGGTATGCCACCGACACGTGCTGAAATTGCTAACTTTTTTGGCTTTAAATCTGCCAACGCCGCCGAAGAACATTTAAAAGCACTAGCCAAGAAAGGCTTTATTGAAATGCTGCCAGGCACGTCACGCGGTATCAAACTCGCAGAAGAGCACATCGACGACGACGGCCTACCACTTATTGGTCGCGTCGCTGCCGGTGAACCCATTTTGGCACAAGAGCACATTGAAGATAGATACAAAATTGATGGCAACCTATTTCATCCAGCCGCCGATTACTTACTGCGCGTTAACGGCGAGAGTATGAAAGATATTGGTATTATGGATGGTGATTTACTTGCCGTGCATCAAACAACTGATATCCACAATGGCCAAGTTATTGTTGCTCGTGTGGAAGATGACGTTACCGTAAAGCGTTTTAAACGAGAAGGTAATGTGGTGTACTTACACGCCGAAAATAAAGACTTTGAACCGATTGTCGTTGATTTAGCCGCAACGCCTTTTAATGTTGAAGGTATCGCAGTAGGTGTTATTCGCAACGCCGACTGGATGTAATAGCGGTAGTCTCACTGCTAACTGCTAACTGCTAACTGCTAACTGCTAACTGCAGTTCTATTATCTACCAATAGAAACTCACCTTTTACAATCGAACAATCAAGCGCCTTTTGTTGAAGGCGCTTTTTTATTTGTCCCGCAGAACACTATCCCTTTACACCGACACCTTTAGTGTGAAACATTTTTCCCTCCGACGAAAAAATCGTAAATCCATAAAAAATAAAGAGTATTTGCTCTACACGTAGTCATTACTAAATATCCAAAAATTCTATCATTTTTTACACAAACAGCTTTACCTCGTATAAAAATTGAGTAATTCTAGTATACGTATTAATCAGTTATTGGCATTTGTATCGCGTAATAACGAAAAAGCGCAACACATAACAACAATAACACGCGCAATATCTACCACATCAAAACCCAACGTAGATTTGCTGTACGTAAATAACAGCGGTGAAATTTCAACCGCACTATAAAAATAAAATTTACGGAAATTTGCGACATCGAATTAAGATGTATCTTGTCCTTCTTTCTGTATTTTCTTTGGCTTAATAAGCAGAGGAGATGTCGAGTGAAAAGACGCAACCTGAGTTGGCTGTTGTTGACAAGTATGTTTGTCAGTTCAGTTCATGCTGAGTCGCAATTCAATATGACTAAAGGTGTGACGGATGTCAGCCAAAATGTCTATGACTTGCATATGATGGTCATGTGGATCTGTACCGCCATCGGTATTGTCGTATTTGGGGCCATGTTTTGGTCAATGCTTTTCCACCGTAAATCAAAGGGATCTAAGCCAGCTGATTTTCATGAAAGCACGAAAGTAGAGATACTGTGGACGGCCATTCCTGTTTTTATTCTTATTGCCATGGCATGGCCAGCAACCAAAACGCTGATCGCCATGGAAGATAACTCAAATTCCGATATCACCATTCAAGTCACCGGTTCACAATGGAAGTGGCATTATAAATACTTTGATCAAGGCATCGAGTTTTACAGTGTGTTAGCCACTCCGAGAGAACAGTTTGACAATCGCGAAGGTGAAGGCGCGCCCAAGGGTGAAAATTACTTGTTAGAAGTCGATAAGCCGTTGGTAATTCCGGTAAATAGAAAAGTCCGCTTCTTAATTACCTCTGATGACGTCATTCACTCGTGGTGGGTACCCGCGTTTGCAGTCAAGCAAGATGCAAACCCAGGCTTTATCAACGAAGCGTGGACTAAGGTCAACGAGCCAGGTATTTATCGCGGCCGATGCGCCGAGTTGTGTGGCAAAGACCACGGTTATATGCCGATTGTGGTTGATGTTCGCAGCGAAGTCGACTACGAGCAATGGATTAACGAGCAGAAAATTGCCATAACCAAAGCGAAACAAGCTGAAGCGGCATCGCTCAATGCACAAATGAGTATGGACGAGCTAATGAGCTTAGGTCAACAAACCTACACCGCCCACTGCGCCGCCTGTCACCAACCCAATGGTCAAGGCTTACCACCGGCATTCCCAGCCTTGGCGGGCTCGGGCATTGCGATAGACCCAGAAAAAGTCAGCGAACACATTAATGTGGTCTTTCACGGTCGTGCTGGTACCGGTATGCAAGGCTATGGCAAACAGTTGAGCCTTAAAGAAATTGCCGCTGTTGTCACCTATGAGCGAAACGCTTGGGGCAACAACACAGGCGATGCAGTACAAGCCAAAGATGTTCAAAACACCGCGTCAGGTGACTCAGCCGATACTGCCGATACGGCTAGTGCAGCGCCAGCGTCAACAGCACCGACTAGTCAGGCACTAGTCGCTGACGTCGCAAGTGATGCCGAACAAAGCGTTGCGGCCAGCGCAAGCGATACCATGGACGACTTAGAAATGAGTGAGCTAATGACACTCGGCGAACAAGTTTATATAGCTAAATGTGCCGCTTGTCATCAAGCCAATGGCGAGGGTATGCCACCGGCATTTCCCGGCTTAAAAGGCAGCGCTATCGCAACTGGTGATATCAGCGCCCATATTGATATGGTCGTTAACGGTAAGCCAGGTACGGCGATGATGGGCTTTGCTAGCCAATTATCAGCGCAAGAAATGGCCGCGGTTATTACCTACGAGCGCAATGCTTGGGGCAATGATACCGGCGATGTAGTTCAAGCCAAAGACGTTGCTAAGTAGGGGGAATGATTATGAGTACTGCAACTGACACATTAGATCATATCGATGATCACCATGATCATAAAATGACCGGCATCAAGCGTTGGTTATTCACAACCAACCACAAAGATATCGGTACGCTATACCTTTGGTTTAGCTTCATTATGCTGCTTACTGGTGGCGCCATGGCGATGGTTATTCGGGCTGAGTTATTTCAACCTGGATTGCAAATTGTCGAGCCAGATTTCTTTAACCAAATGACCACAGTTCACGGTCTCATTATGGTCTTCGGCGCCATTATGCCAGCCTTTACCGGGCTAGCTAACTGGTTAATTCCAATGATGATTGGTGCTCCAGACATGGCTCTACCAAGATTGAATAACTGGTCATTTTGGATACTGCCATTTGCGTTTACCATCTTGTTATCGTCATTGTTTTTAGAGGGTGGTGGTCCTAACTTTGGCTGGACGTTCTACGCACCGTTATCAACCACGTATTCAAATGGCAGTACCGCATTTTTTGTATTTGCGGTACACATCATGGGTATTTCATCAATCATGGGCGCAATAAATATCATCGTGACCATTATGAACATGCGCGCACCCGGCATGACGTACATGAAAATGCCATTATTCGTGTGGACCTTCTTTATTACCGCTTACCTACTTATTGCGGTTATGCCGGTATTGGCAGGTGCGGTAACCATGGTACTAACAGACACCTACTTTGGCACCTCGTTTTTTGATGCCGCAGGTGGTGGTGACCCAGTCATGTTCCAGCACATCTTTTGGTTCTTTGGTCACCCAGAAGTGTACATCATGATTTTGCCGGCGTTTGGTATTGTATCTACAACCATTCCAGCGTTCACTCGTAAACGCTTATTTGGTTATAGCTCAATGGTATACGCCACCGCATCAATTGCCTTTTTATCGTTTATCGTATGGGCACACCACATGTTTACCACCGGTATGCCGTTAGCGGGTGAACTGTTCTTTATGTATTGTACGATGCTAATTGCGGTGCCCACCGGGGTGAAAGTGTTTAACTGGGTAGCCACCATGTGGCAAGGTTCAATGACGTTTGAAACACCTATGTTGTTTTCAATCGCCTTTGTCATCTTGTTTACTATTGGCGGTTTTAGTGGCTTGATGCTGGCCATGACCCCGGTCGATTTCCAATATCACGACACCTACTTTGTGGTGGCGCACTTTCATTACGTGCTGGTAACCGGCTCACTGTTTAGTTTATTTGCGGCAACCTACTATTGGTTACCGAAATGGACTGGTCACATGTACGATGAAAAAATTGGTAAATTGCACTTTTGGTGTTCGCTTATCTCGGTCAACGTATTGTTCTTCCCAATGCATTTTATTGGCTTAGCCGGTATGCCTCGCCGCGTACCAGACTATGCCCTGCAATTTGCTGACTTTAATAAGTGGATCAGTATTGGCGGCTTTGCCTTTGGTCTATCGCAATTAATTTTCCTATACGTGGTGATTAAGTGCATTAAAGGTGGCGAAAAAGCTGAAGCGAAATGTTGGGAAGGCGCGGAAGGTTTAGAGTGGACGGTCGCATCACCGGCACCTTATCACACCTTTAGCACCCCACCAGAGGTTAAATAGGCGAGGCGTAAAATGAATCCAGAGCAAGATTTACAAAATCAACAAAACGACGCTAATAAAAGCCAACATAAGCAGGTAAAACAAAGTGTTACTAAGCTGATGTTGATTGTACTAGGGATGTTTGGTTTTGGCTTTGCGCTTGTCCCCTTGTACGACGTATTCTGTGACATTACCGGCTTAAATGGCAAAACCGCTACAACAGCGGCAGTAGTCAACGACAGCGGTATCGACACCTCTCGCACTGTAAAAGTGCAGTTTATGAGTCGAACCGCTCAAGGCGCGCCTTGGCAATTTGAGCCTGAGATGAATGCCATCGAAGTACATCCCGGGGAAATGAAACTGGTGAAATTTTACGCCAAGAATGAATCGGGCCGCTATGCGGTTGCCCAAGCGATACCATCGGTATCACCTGGGCAAGCGGCTAACTACTTTCAAAAAATCGAGTGCTTTTGCTTCAACCAACAACCATTAGAAGCAAACACTGACGTATGGATGCCACTGCAATTTTACGTTGATGTGGATTTGCCCGAAGACGTGAGTGAGCTGACGTTATCGTACACCTTGTACGATATTACCGACAGAAGCTAAGACAGTGAAAGATTAGCCCTGAGTTAACGCTCAGGTGTAGAGGAAAATACCATGACGACAACAAAACAATACGACACGTATTACGTACCAGCGCAAAGCCACTGGCCCATCGTTGGTGCTATTGCGCTCTTTTTAATAGCCGTTGGCGCAGGTAGCTATGTTACCAACTTAGAAACCGGTGACGGATACGGTGGTTATATCTTACTCGCCGGTATTGCCTTAGTGATTTATATGGTCATCGGCTGGTTTTCCAATGTTATCGATGAATCGATGGCCGGCAAATACAGTGCGCAAATGGACACCAGCTTTCGCCAAGGCATGAGTTGGTTTATTTTTTCTGAAGTAATGTTTTTCGCCGCCTTCTTTGGTGCTCTGTTCTATGCCAGAGCCATTTCAGTGCCTTGGTTAGGCGGCGCTAGCAACAACTTTGAAACGTGGCAAGTTCTGTGGCCAGAATTTCAGGCGGCATGGCCGCTTGTGGTTACCCCTGATGGCACCACAACAGAAGCAATGGGTTGGGGCGGATTACCACTGTATAACACCATTTTACTGCTTACCTCATCGGTTACCTTGCACTTTGCCCATGTATCGTTAGAACAAAACAAGCGCGGTGCGTTAAAAGCATGGTTAGGACTGACTATTCTGTTGGGTCTCGCGTTCTTAGCATTACAGGTTGAAGAATACATTCACGCTTATACGCAAATGGGTTTAACCCTTGCCAGTGGTGTCTATGGCAATACCTTTTTTATGTTAACCGGTTTTCACGGGTTACACGTAACACTGGGAACGATCATGTTGATTGTGATGTTTTTCCGGGTGTTAAAGGGGCACTTCACACCAAAGAATCACTTCGCATTTCAGGCGGCTAGTTGGTACTGGCACTTTGTTGACGTGGTTTGGGTGCTGCTGTTTATTTTTGTCTACGTGCTGTAGATAAAATTGCTCGCTGGAGCTTGCCGTCATGGGCGGTAAGTTCCTGCCAGCATTACACCTATAACGCTTAATAAACTAGGCCTTATAGGTGTGATATGGCGCAATGGTAAGGCAATTACTGTATTAATAAGGCTTAGGATTTGGGGTAATGATGCCCGTTGCCATGCCAATAATAAGCATTAATACAATTAATATGGCAAGTAACACACGACGCCCAATATACACCGACATTTTCGGCTTGCTGGCATCGTTTTTATTCATCGCATAGCCAGCGCGAAACAGGTTATAAACCATTGCCACAAGTAAGATAATTAAAATAATTTTATACGCTATCACCAACGTAACATCTCCTATTTAGCCGGTATGTAGTCAAGGTAGTTAATGAACCGAGTTAATAAAAAGACACAGATAGTCAAATACTTATCGAGCTTTAACTGGCTGTGGATTGTTATTACCATGGCGGTATTTGCCGGATTAATCAAGTTAAGTTTTTGGCAGTACAGTCGCGGTATTGAAAAACAACAACGGGTTGCGCGAATTGAGCAACTCGGCCAACAACAAGCAATCAGCCTTAGCGCCTTACTTAACCAAAACTCGCTTGAAGACGACCAAACCATTAACGATATACTCGTGACAATTAATGGCTATTTTGTTGAACCCTATGTATTTTTACTCGATAACCAAGT